>NZ_QOUX01000026.1 GCF_004116265.1 Anaerobacillus alkaliphilus
CATTATCAACAAGTAATGTATTGTTGTGTTTTGCACGTAATTGTTGAACCAATGTGTACACTTTTGCTAAACCAAACTTTTGATCCACTGCGTCTGCCATGTAATCGTAAGGCATGATGTGCGCGTGGATATCTGTTGTACCCATGATCACTAGTTCGTGAGTAGTTGGTTCTGGTTTTGCTATTTTAGCAAAAGCTGTAGGAGTTCTTAAGCCTGGTCTTGTAAAGTAAGCTTCCAAGCTACCAGTTACTTCAATTAGTTCTCCAATAAGCTTTGGATTGGTTTTTAACCCATATTCTCCTCTAAAAGCAGTTGCAATTTGTACCGGTAATAACTTACTAACATCTCGCTCATTTGGATTATCGGCTAGAAGCAAGTTAAAGTCATCTTTAAATTCAGGTTCAAAATTATAAGAATTTGTACTAACTACATGCCCAACCACATAACCTCTAACTGTTTTTCCTGTTCCTGTATTATTCGCTATTGCTTGAGCAACAGTTAAATATGAGGAAACAGGTGGAGGTGGTACTGGACCGGTTTTTGTCTCAACAGTAATTCTTTGACCTTCTACATAGTCAATCGCACTAGTTTGTGCTTTTACGTAATCAACAACACTTTGCCATACCTTACCGTTTTCACTAACTACATCAGAACCTAAACCATAAAACGAAGTCCCATGCATGTAGTTGTTATAAGCTACTGTATAAACTGCATTCTTATCAAAGGCAGTTCCATCAGCTAGTGTCATTTCAATTCCGCTATATTTAGGAGTAGCTTCTCCACTTTCAACAAGTTTGTATTTCAATCCAGAAACTTGAAGATCGACGCGTTTGTGGTGATTAGATTGTGAAAGGATAACTTTTTCAATTTCTTCACCTTTTGCCTTTACTACGACAATCTCATTACCAAATTGATCTAAACTTTCAATTTGTTTGTCTGTAATATTACCAGCAGGAATTTCTCCATTTACAGATGAAGCATTTAAAATACCAATTTGAGCATTTCCTTTTACACGGATTGCATCAGTATAAAGATTTCCTAAACCAGTATCGGCTTTATCTTTATTTTGAGAGAATAAGCCATTTGTCGTTGAACCGATAACTGTTCCTGGCATTGGAGCATTTGTATCTACAACTACTTTAATACGTCCTTCAGTTCTATAATCGATTGCTTTTCCTTCAGCTGTTAATTTTTCAGCAAACTGAATCATAGAGTCTGTCATAAACCCTACTAGGCCTGCAGTAACCTCACCGACGAAATTATATCCTGAACCACCAGTTCCAATATAATCTCCAACAGCTACCTTGTAAGTTCCAGTTGGGTTAATTGGCTGACCCTCGATAAATAAATCTGCATCTAAATATCCACCAGCTGCATTCGTTTTGATTGTGTAATGCAACCCAGATGTTTGTAGGTCAATACGATTACGGTTAGATCTTGTGTAAGAGTAGTGGATAACATCCTTTAACGCTGCTCCAGTCATTTCAATGACCATAATTTCATTAGCAAAAGGCTCTACTGTATAGATATCACGTTTCGTGATATCTCCAGCCTTAATATCAGCACGAAGCCCGCCGCCGTTAGTTAGTGCAACGTCAGCTCCAGTAAAATCACGCATAGCGTCTGTCCAGAAGTTACCAAGGGGAACATCTGCATTTCCAGATCGACTTAGACCTGTATTTGAAAAACCAATTTTCACGCCAAGTAACTCTTCACTTTCAGCGTTATATTGGTCGATTAATGATTGAATTTCCGTGTCAGTTTCAGTTAGAGCTGCAACTGGCTGTAAATGACCATTTACACTTACTACATCTTTTGTGATTCTATCAATTTCTATTGTTAAGTTACCTACACTCGTAAGGTTACCACCTGTTTGAGCAATCGGAGTACCTGTATCCTTATTTGGTGCACTTAGTGCTGTATGAGAATGGGCACCAATAATAACATCAAATAAACCTGGGAAGTCCTGTGCTAGTTTACGATCATCAGAATAACCAATATGTGTTAATGCGATAAATACGTCAACTTCTTCTTTTAAATGTTTGTATTTGTTAACTGTAGCATTGTAAGGATGGAACTCAATTCCCACAACACCAGCTGGAGCAGTTGCTGGAGGAGTTTGTGTCAATGTTAAAATTCCAACAGTGAATTCGCCCATGCTCTTTTTAATAAAAGGCTCAGGTTGTTTAATAGGAATTGAAGAATTTACCACTTCCATGTTTGCACTTAACCATGGGAAATTTGATAATTCTTCATTAGCTGCAAAAGCTGTTTGTCCATAATCAAATTCATGATTACCAATAGTCATAGCATCAACATTCATTTTATTTAAGATTTCAACAATAGGTTTACCATGCTGTAAATCTACTACTGGATTTCCACTAAAGATATCCCCTGCATCTAGATAAAGAGAATATAGTGAATTGCTGCGTACTGAGTTTATGTAGGCTGCAGCTTTGCCTAACCCGTCAATCTTAGAGTGGATGTCATTTGTATGAAGTACTTTTAAAATATAATTATCGTTATCTGTTGCGGAAGCTTTTCCAACCGGAAAAACGAAGAACTGCGAGAATAAAAGGATAAAGACTAAGAACATTGAAACATGTCTTTTGTGCCTCTGGAATAACATATACTTCCTCCTAAATAATTAAATTTTACGACTATAACTACTTTAAAGCTTTTGGAAACTACTTTCCTCTCACTCTCCTCTAGAAGACTACTAATAAGAAAAGGGTAAACACATCCATATTTTTCTATATGTAGGAGGTCTAACCTTTAAAGTCTATCCGAGAAAATTATATCACAGTGTCTTATTTTTAAACACCTAAGATTTTGAAATTTCGACATAATTTTAACTTTTCTTTACAATTTCTTAAAAAAAGACTTGCATTATTAAATAGCCCCATGAACCCTTATACTATAAGGGTTTTTATCATAATTTTCTGTGTCTTACTTCTGCGTAAGTTGGAAAGTTTGGTAGATTCCGATACTGTAATTTTCAACGGGCATATTACACCTTCATTTCACTGTAAATTCACAGTTTGTGATGAGTAGGTATAGGCAAGATAACTTGCGTCAAACATCTAAATGAACGTTAGAAAGCCAATCCATCGTTGATGAACTGGCTTTTCGCTTAATTCCAAGGCAACTAATTATGAATATCTTGATTAGATGTTAACGTTAATTGCTTTTTTATATCCCTAGACTAAATATTAGTAGTAACATAACTAACCCGGGCGTTGAATTTAAGAGAACATCCATTAACCTTGACCCGCAATGAAATACTGGTTCAATTCATCACCAAAGCCAACAATAGTTTTCAGTAGCCACGAACAAAAGTATCGGTTGGATGATTTGAGTTTCGTATAGTTCAAAAAGAAAAGCAAACATATCAATCGAATAGACAAAACATGTCCCGCTTTCCTTGCGTAAAACTCCATTTCCTTACCTCCAAGTGATCAATTCAGAACATACAAGTGTCATTACTTATAAAGGTCAGCAGTACGATGCAATCATGCAAGTAGGTGGCATTGTTGATAATGGCAAAGCAAATGGTGAATATGTTATTTATCTTTTCGATTTAGATGACTATGAAAACGAGCTTTTTACTTTGGAAGGTGAATTCTCTAATATCACTTACGACCGTAACCTAAAAACAAATATCCAAGTTCTTATAGATACCAATCACAGCAACTAATGCTGGATTCAAAAAAGAGCATGAATTCATGCTCTTTTTCTAATATTTTTCGGGGTGTCACTGTGACAACAACAACCGTTTTTCAAAGTATTTGCTGCCGTTTTCTACTTTTTCCTCAAAGCCCATTTTTCTTAAATAATCTATATGCTCAACGGTTGATGAGTAGCTAATTAACCTTTTATATCCTTTGTCTAAAAAGAGACCTTTGCTGTCTTCGTAGATAAAGCTGCCAATTTTAAAATCTCGATATTCTGGAATAACAAAGTCAAGTACTACCTCTAGAGTGTTTTCATCGTGTTTAGAACCTAAAAACACACCTGCGGGCACCATGTTTCGTAAAACATAAAAGCTAACTTCGTATGTGTTTGCTTCTAACTTAGAAGGGTCTGCAAACTTTTTTAATCCTTCTTTATAGTAATTTAAAAAATGTTTAAGGTACTCGGAATCCTTTTCAATTGAGAGTATTTTAAAGTATTCTTTCTTAGCACTCCCACGATATATTTTCACAAGATAATATATATTAATAATGGCGATACCTAAGTTCATAAACCCTACCGGTAAAGCACCTATTAAAAATCCATATAGCGAAAATAAACTTGATCCTATTAAATTAATCCATCTAAGCTTAATAATTGAACTCATTAATAAAGAAATAAGCACAATAAGGGAAGCTAAATACCCTAACCATTCTAACCAATTAGCATCCATTTTCTTAAATCCCCTTTCAAATGTTAAAAAGCAATTTTTACATAGTATAAACTAAGTATAATTTATAGTAGTTTGTGAAGACCGTTAGACGTTCATACATCCTATATTAAATGATTATTCGTCTTGACTGACTATTTCGTCCTTGCAAGTAAGAAAGGTCTATCCAATGCAAAAAACATGCAACTCGCATGTTTCCCACATAAGCTTTGACATTTTTATCTTAAATCTTCTGGCATAAAAGCACCTGGAAGTAGCTCAGATACCGTTACTTCTTTTGTATCGCCTTTTAGGTTAGAAAGATAAATTTTCATATCTGGATTACATAATTCTGCGATCACTTGACGGCAAGCTCCACATGGTGGAACTGGACGTTCAGTGTCAGCAATCACTGCTAAAGCAGTAAATTCTGTTTTCCCTTCGGAATAAGCCTTAAACAATGCTGTTCTTTCACCGCAGTTGCACATGCTATATGCTGCATTTTCAATATTACAACCATGGATTATCTCTCCAGATTTAGTTAAGAGAGCTGCACCAACTTTAAATTTTGAGTAAGGAACATATGCCATCTCTCTTGCTTTTTTCGCTTCGTTAATAAGCATTTCTTTTTCCATTTTCATCACCCTCAGCGCCAAAAATATAGTAACTTGCCAAACTTTGGTTTACGTTGTGCTTTGCATTCATTTGCTAAAAATATTAATAATCCGATGTCGATGTCTCGCCGTTGACAATTGAAACTCCAGAACTAGCACCAATCCTAGTAGCCCCTGCATCGATCATTGCTTTTGCGTCCGCCAAGCTTCTCACTCCACCAGATGCTTTTACTCCGATTTCAGGTCCGACAGTTTTTCTCATTAATTCAATATCAGCAACAGTTGCTCCCCCAGTTGAAAAACCAGTCGACGTTTTCACGAAATCCGCTCCTGCTTTTACAGCCAAACGACAAGCACGTTCTTTTTCTTCGTCAGTTAAAAGACACGTTTCGATGATTACCTTTGTTAGTGCTTTTCCCTTTGCAGCTTCTACAACCGAAAGGATATCGTGCTCGACTAATTCATCATCCCCAGCTTTTAAAGCAGCCACATTAATAACCATATCGACCTCTGTTGCCCCTTTACGAATTGCATCAGTTGTCTCAAACGCTTTTGTTTCAGGGGTATTGGCACCTAATGGAAAACCAATAACGGTACAAACATCTACACCACTATCCTTAAGCAATTTTGCTGCCGTCTCCACCCATGTTGGATTTACACAAACAGATGCAAACTGAAATTGTTTGGCTTCTGAACATAACGTTTCAATTTGTTCCTTCGTTGTATCGGCTTTTAAAGCTGTATGATCAATCATCTTTGCAATATTCATAGATAATATCTCCCTTCTTTTATGACAAAATTTCTTGATAAATCAATACTGGAGCTTTTACTTCTTCATCAACGATTGAATACGCTCCTAAAATTCGTTTCGCTACATCTTCAACATCTTCTGAATTACTGTGTATGGTTACAAGCGACTCGCCTGCATGTACAAAGTCACCGACTTTTTTGTTTAACATTAGACCTACCGCTAAATCAATTACAGAGTCTTTTGTTGCACGTCCTGCTCCAAGAAGCATCGCTGCTACACCAATTTGATCGGCAATGATTTCTTTCACATAACCTGAATTTTTCGCTTTTACTTCGATCTTATAAGTTGCTGTTGGAAGTTTTGTTGGATCGTCTACAACCGATGCATCTCCACCTTGCGAAGCTAAAAACAACTTAAAGGTTTCTAACGCTTGACCATTTTCGATAACATCTAATAACATTTTCCTAGCCTCATGAACTGTATCGGCCTTTTTCGCCAAAACCACCATATGACTACCTAACGTTAAACACAATTGCTGTAAATCTTGAGGTCCCTTGCCTTGTAATGTATCAATCGCTTCTTTAACCTCTAATGCATTACCAACAGCTAATCCGAGAGGTTGACTCATATCAGAAATTACTGCCATCGTCTTACGACCAACGCCGTTACCAATACTGACCATTGCTTTAGCTAATTCAATCGATTCATCGAGGCTTTTCATAAACGCACCATTGCCTGTTTTCACATCTAGGACAATTGCATCAGCCCCTGATGCAATTTTTTTACTCATAATCGAACTTGCAATAAGCGGAATTGAATTCACTGTAGCAGTCACATCACGTAAACCATATAATTTTTTGTCTGCTGGTGTTAAATCCATACTCTGACCGATAACTGCAAGTTTGTTTTCATTGACAAGCTTAACAAACTCATCATTTGTGATTTCAACATGGAAGCCAGGAACCGCTTCAAGCTTGTCAATCGTACCACCTGTGTGACCTAATCCTCTACCAGACATTTTAGCCACAGGAACACCAACTGCTGCAACGAGTGGAGCAAGTACAAGTGTCGTTGTGTCACCAACCCCACCTGTACTATGTTTATCGACTTTCATACCATGGATCGCTGTTAAATCAATTTGATCTCCCGATTGAACGATTGCTTCTGTTAAAAAGACACGTTCAGCTTCCGTCATTCCTTGAAAATAAATGGCCATTGCTAAAGCCGATACTTGGTATTCTGGAATTTCTTCTTTCGTATACCCCTCGATAAAAAAGTTAATTTCAGCTTTTGTTAATTCATGTCCGTCGCGTTTCTTTTCAATAATATCTACCATTCTCATGCGCGAAGTCCCCCATTTAGTTTAAAATAACATTCCTGCAATCGATGCACTTAGCAGAGATGCTAACATACCTGCTAATACTGCTTTCACACCTAGTCTAGCAATGTCATGTCGTCGATTTGGAGCAAGGTTACCAAGCCCTCCAAGTAAAATACCCATTGATGAAACGTTCGCAAAACCACAAAGAGCAAAACTAATGACCACTACTGCTTTCGGTGAAAGCTCGGCAATTTGTGGGGCAAATGATGCGTATGCTACAAATTCATTTAAGATTAATTTCTGTCCGATAAAACCACCAGCTTGAACTGCTTCAGCCCATGGTACCCCGATCGCAAAAGCGATAGGCGCAAATAATACTCCAAGGATCATCTCCATTGTTAACCCTTCAAATCCGAACAAACTGCCAGCTGCTCCTAATAAACCATTTATCAATGCAATTAAGGCAATAAATGCAAGTAACATCGCACCAATGTTTAAAGCTAATTGAAGACCAGTGCTCGCTCCTCGTGCCGCTGCATCGATAACATTTGTTGATTCAGTATCTTTTTCTAGTTGTAAGTCGTCTGACGTCTGTGAACGTTCTGTTTCTGGTATCATGATCTTTGCGATGATTAACCCTGCTGGCGCTGCCATGAAACTCGCAGCTAATAAATACTCTAAAGGAACACCCAATAAAGAATATCCAATTAACACTGAACCTGCAACCGATGCCAATCCACCAGTCATAACTGCAAAAAGCTCTGAATTTGTCATTTTTGCTAAATAAGGTCTTACTACTAATGGTGCCTCTGTTTGTCCAACAAAAATGTTTGCCGCAGCTGAAAGTGACTCCGCTTTACTTGTTCCTAATAGCTTCGAAAGTCCTCCACCTAAAAACTTAATAACAATCTGCATAACACCTAAATAATAAAGAACTGAAATTAGCGCCGAGAAAAAGATAACGACCGGTAATACTTGAAAGGCAAAGATAAATCCTACATTATCTGCTACAAATACTCCACCAAATAAAAAGTTAATTCCTTCATTTGCGTAGTTAACGATTTCATTAACTCCTAATGCAAGTTGCTTTAGTTTTTCTTTTCCAAATTCCCACTTTAAAACGATGAACCCAAATAAAATCTGAATAGCTAATCCACCGAAAATTGTTCTCGGTTTAATTGCTTTACGATTACTTGAAAATAAGAATGCAATTAAGAATACTGTTGTAATACCAAAAATACCCCATAAAAAGTTCATGTTTAACACCTCAGATGTTTAATAGATTAATAGAAAAATTTGTTTGATCATGATCAGTACATTGATAATATAACAGAGCTCGGGAACATTTGTAAACGCTTTATTGAACATTTGTAAAAATATTTGATTAGAAGTTCATCCTTTCGACAAAAACCTACACCACACTTCATGAAAACTATAAAAAGTACTCCTGTTTCTTTACATTTGTAAAATGTTTTTTTTACAAATAATAAAAAAACTCACCATCTAGGTAAGTTTTTTATTGCTTATCAAGCAAAAACTTTGCAGTATATTGATCAGTTACAAGGACATTTGCATAGTTTCCTTTTAATGCCCCGTAAATCCCCTCAATTTTAGCAGCTCCACCAGCGACTAAGATCGAATGTTCTTTCTTTTTTAATTCATCAAGCTCGATGCCCAATGTACGAGCATTTAAGTGTTCGTTGCAAATATTCCCTTCTTTATCAAAAAAACGCGAGCAAATATCACCAACGGCACTAGATCTGATACTTTTTATATCTTCCTCTGTAAAATAGCCTAGTTTAAATAACAACGATTCAGACTTGATCGGTCCAATTGTATAAACAGCTATATTTGCTTGTTTGCCAAGTTCTAAAATTCGTTTAATATGGCGGTCTGCCTCCATGGCTTGCTTAACAACGACATGATCTACAATAGCTGGTAGCGGTAAATGTTGCGGCGCGGAGTCGAATGCCTTACCAAAAAGATACAAAATTTCATTCATATGAGTATTAGTTTCAGAATGACTAACTCCGCCTTTTAATTGAACAACTTTTACATCTTTTAATGCTTTTTTCTTTAACTCAACTGCTGTATGATACAGCGTCGTTCCCCAAGTAACGCCTACAATATCTCCATCCGTTACAATTTCATATAAGAAATTAGCGCAGGCTTCACCAATATACGTTTTAATGACATGATCTTCATATTGAGGGATCTGAGTAACAATTGCCTTTTTCAAATTGAACTTTTGTTCAAGTTTGTTAGCTATCTGTTCGACATCCTCAGTAGGATCAATAATTTTAATTTGAACAATCCCTTCTTCTTTTGCAGTTTGAAGAAGTCTTGATACGGTCGGCCTCGACACGCCTAATTCCTTAGCAATGTCACTTTGATTATAATCAAGTAAATAATAAAGTTTAGCTGCTTCAATTACTTTTAATAACTTGTCGTTTTCCATGATTACCACCTATTGGTTGAAATTATGTTCTATTGTACCAAAAATTTCGTTCAATTTCATAAAAGTAAGAGATATTATTAAAATTTTAAAGTAAATTGTAAAATTCGAGGTGTCACTGTGACGCTGTGACATCGACTAAATTCAAGCCCGCAATACCGAAAAGGAATAATCGCACCCCATTGGAGCATATCCCACGGCAACCACCCTCCAAAATTTGAACTGGCGTAAGAAATCATTAATAGATTACAAGCTAGCATATAGACCAATCTAATTAAAACATATATAGTGATTTATTTACCTTCGTCAAAATTACCATTGAAGGAGTGTAAATTAATAGAAAAATTGCTATAGCGCTTACTGTCACCCAAAAAGGCGATCAACTATTATTAATTGTTCGCAAAAAAAGCAGTAGTCAAACTTTGACTACTGCTCCTTTAAATTTAATATATCTTTATGTAAGTAAGGGCTTTTCTAAATTCCTCTCAACAACTACATCATATATCAAATTTAGTTCAATCTTCATTAATTCCGATAATAATCCCTGCTCGATATTCTGATTAATTTTTTGAAAGAAAGCTATTAGTAAATCGTCTGGTAACTTTCGATAAGATGTCATCAGTACTCCTCTATTCAGAAAAAGTCATTTTTTTTATAAGGTATGGCCACTATATTATTCTTTAGAAAATTGTATAGGCTTAACAAGTTGAATACAAACTTCCCTACCACTAGTAAAATACTTTATACTATGAATATTGTTAGTGTTTTTAGCTATTTCTAGTGTTTCTATAGACTCAGGTGAATATAGTCACATAAAGGCGGCAAAGTGATGAATAATATTGGTGAAAAAATTAAGCTGTTGAGACAAGAGAGTGGAATTACGCAGAAGCAACTATCTGATGGAATTTGTGATAGAACATTTATTTCTAAAATAGAAAAAGGGTTAGTTCATCCTAGCGCAGATATATTAAATAAGATTTGTAACAAATTAGATATCCCCCTTGATCAATTAGAATACTATCATTCAGAAGAAAACTATGAATATACTAAACTTTTAATAGCAGATATTAGAAGATCAGTTCAAAAAAGAGATTACGAGCGGGTCAATAGTCTAGTAAGTTCATCCATACATTCTCCTCACTATCAAGTAGGAATTATGAAACCCTTCTTGTTGTGGAATAAGGGGTTAGTTTTATTTTATTTAAATAAAGAGAATGATCGTGCAATTTCACTTCTACAAGACGCATTAGAACAGATCAAACAGGTACCTCATACCGATGCAAAAGAGATTTCAATTGAAATAACGTTAAGCTTAGCAATCCTTAGTATAGAAACCGGAAACCACCCGCAGGCTGAAGATTACTTTATTCAAGTGGAACAATTACTAAACAAAGCACGTAAACTTAGCATTGGAAGTTTACGAATTAAATTTTATTATAATATTTCTACATTCTACATTATGAAGTGTCAGTATGATAAGGGCTTGAAATTTACCCAGTTGGGCATTAAGGAAGGTAAGTCAATAAACAAGTTAGATTACTTAGGAGACCTCTATTACCATCAGGGTCTTTGTAAGTCCCTATTAAATATAAATGGTAATAAAGAAGATTTCGAAAATGCTTTAATGATCTTTAATATTCAGGAAAATCAAGTTCTCTATAATTATGTTAAGGAAAAAATGAAAAAATATATCTTGACCGAAAGTTAAAAGCATAGAAAAAACATAGCCGCCAACTCATGATACAGAGACTTGGCGGCTATTTTCCTTTTCCCAGAAGCCATACTCGTAGGGATTTTTAGGGCTGTCACAACGTCTGGATCGGGGTGTCACTGTGACAACCCCAATAACCCCGCTCCAACAATTCCAGCTTTTGTTCCCAGGGCGGCTGGTTTCAACAGGATATGTTCACGTAGACTTGGGTAGACATACGATCTAACACGGTCACAAAGCGAGTCAAATACCAACTCCTGTGATTGCATCACTCCGCCACCTAACACAAAAACCTCAGGATTAACCGTGTGCACAAGGTTAGCGATCCCCATCGCCAAATAATCAACCGCCTCATCCAATATTTTCCTAGCTCCATCGTGACCATCAGCTGCCATTCTAAACACTTCTTCCGCCCCACCAGTAACCCCTAGCCGTACTTTCCCCTCTCGACCAATTGCCGTTCCACTAGCCATCGCCTCTAATGCCCCCGCATTCAAATTAGAATGCTGAAAGCCACCTGGTTGAATAATCATATTGCCAATTTCGCCAGCATAGCCCTGAGCACCTTGAAACAACTTTCCATCTATCACAAGCCCACCACCAATTCCTGTACTCCAAGTAATGTAATAAACACTTTTGTGACCTTGACCTGCTCCCAACGTCGCCTCAGCAAGCGCTGCAGCATTCGCGTCATTATCTAGAACAATCGGCACTGAAAAATGTTCTCTCAACCGACCGACAAGTGGAACCCTATCCCATCCAGGTAGATTTGGCGGACTAAGAATTACCCCAGCATAAGGATCAAGCGGACCAGGGCTTCCAATCCCAATCGACGCTACATCAGTCCCCTCTTGAACTACATTAATCATTTCTATAAGATTACCAATGACAAAATCAGGCCCTCTACTCGCCTCTGTTTTTCGAGACAACTCCTGTAAAATCGTACCGTTCTCATCAACCAAGGCCACCCTAACATTCGTACCACCTAAATCCACACCAATCATTTGCTTTGCCATCGTACCACTCCTCTCCTTTATGTAATAAAAAGAGGAGTGCAACACTTCACTCCCCTAACAATACCTATATTATAGCGTCTGATATTCCTTTGTTAAACACTTTACAGACGCCTCATCCGCAATGATCGTAATGTTCGGGTGGTTCCTTAAGACAGTTGCAGGTACCGTCTCACTAACCGATCCCTCAATCACCTCACGCAATGCTTTTGCTTTTTTCTCACCGGATACTAGTAGCAAAATCTCGCGGGCCTTCATGATCGTCTCAATCCCCATCGTAATTGCTTCAGTCGGAACGTCAGCTAGACTAGGGAAATAACGAGAGTTAGCCACACGAGTCGTTTCAGCAAGCGTGACAACATGCGTCTGACTCGAAAAAGAAGTCCCAGGTTCGTTAAACCCGATATGACCATTCTCCCCCAAACCTAGAATTTGCAAGTCAATTCCGCCACTCTGACGAATTTTCTCTTCATATCTGAGGCATTCCTCGCTCGGATCAACCCCTGCGCCATTCGGCAAAAATGTTTGGGCTTGATTAATATTTATCTGGCCAAATAAATGATCGTTCATATAGTAATGGTAGCTATTCTTATCCGTTGCCGCTAGACCAACATATTCATCTAAATTAAACGTTGTCACATGTTTATACGACGTCCTATTCTCTTGAAAATCCTGCACAAGTTTACGGTACGTCCCTAAAGGCGTCGAACCCGTTGCGAGCCCTAAGACAGTCGTTGGCTGCCTGCGTACTTTTTCAATCATTCGTTTTGCAGCAACGAGACTAAGCTCCTCGATATCTTTGACCACATTAACCTTCACAGAGATCACCTTCTTCTTTTTGAAAAACTAGTTGACCACGACAAAACGTCATAATCACATCATCAGCTTCATTTAAGACAACTAGATCCGCGTCTTTACCAAGAGCAATACTGCCTTTACGGTCGAAAACCCCTAATTTTTTCGCCGGATTTTCTGCTGTCATCTTAACAATGTCCCGCAGCGAACAACCTGTGTAAATCAGCATCTGTTTCACAGCAGCATTCATCGTTAGAACGCTACCAGCAAGGGTTCCGTCAGCCAAGACCGCCTTGCCATTCTCTACGGTTACTGACTGACCACCTAAATCATAAACTCCGTCGATACATCCTTTCGCACGGATCGCGTCGGTGATTAAAATCAGCCGTTCACTGCCAATCATCTCATAAGAAAGCTTCACAACATCAGGAGACACATGGAGCCCATCAACAATCAGCTCAGCGGTTACTTCCTTTAGCAAAAATGCCGCGCCGACAACGCCTGGTTCCCGATGATGTAAGCCGCGCATTTGGTTAAAAAGGTGGGTCGCATGGCTTAGACCTAAATCAGCTGCCTGTTTCACTTCAGCAAACAGAGCATTTGAATGCCCCACGGAGGCTACTACACCTGTATCCGCTAAGTACCTAGCAAACCCTTCACCACCAGCAAGCTCTGGAGCAAAAGTTACCAACTTAATATTATTACCAGATAGCTCCTGCCATCGTTTAAATTTCTCCACATCGATTTCAGAGATATGTTCTCGTGGCTGAGCACCGGCCATATCAGCATTAATAAACGGTCCTTCTAAGTGGACGCCCAGCACCTCTGCATATCTCGAATTTTCATAGGTTGCTACATTTTCAAGCGCAGCTTCAATTGCACCATCCGCTTGCGTAATCGTCGTCGCTAAAAAACTAGTTGTTCCCTCCTGTGGTAAATAGGCTGCAATCGTATCTATCGACGCTTTTGTAGCATCCATCATATCTGCACCATTTGCACCATGAATATGAATGTCGATCATCCCCGGAATGATTTTATAACTTGGCGGCAGGATCAATTCTTCATAGGAACCAGCTAGCTCTTCACTGCCGACATACGAAATTTTTTCTCCTTCAATCACCAACACACCGTTATCAATCGTCCTGTTTTCTTCATAGATCGATGCTTGTCGTAAAACGAGCGTTTTCACGTCACTCATCCTTTCGCAACTAAGGACGCATTCACAGAGGCATCCCAATGAAGCTCAATTCCTCTTTCAACTAATAACTGTTGAAATTCCTGTAAAAGAAGGCGATCCTCGCGTACCTGTCTTGGTGAAACATTTTTCCGAATCGCAAAACCAGCTAAATAACCTACCGACTCACCTATATTCCACTCCACCGGATGAACCCGAATACATCCATTGGTAATATGTGTCGCGCCAATATTTTTACAAGCAGGAAGCAAATTTTTCACCCGAATTGGAATTAAACTCCCTAATGGAATTTCAAACGGATAACTTTCCGTGTAGAAAAATTGGCCAGTCACGGTCGTCGGGTGCAAATCAATATGATACGAACCAACCCCTACAGAATCTTCGTACTCTTTAATTCCATCTGAACCACGGGCTTCTGCATTAATATACTCTTCAACAATCGTAAACTCCGCTTTGATCCGGCGTGACTCACGAATATATGGATGCATCGCTAACCCATCTTCTGTTCCCAATATGTCTGGACGTAAGCGTAGTCCTGGATAGCCTTTGCCTCCATCTGGTCGAGGTGCTTCCGTTTGTAACCAGTAAAGAACAGATAAGCTGAGTTCACGAGCACCTTCTAAGTGCTTCCTACGTTCTTCTGCACTAACATCTATAATCGAACCTAACCAATAGTCATTTTGTGGCCAATTGATTAAAGAAATATCTCCATCGTAAAACCCTTCTTCATAAATCGAACGGTCAATAATTCGACGATAATCCCAAAGCCCCCATAAATCCTCGTGATGGAACATCTCAAATGGCTTTGATCGGCCTGTCGAAGCATCTGGCGCATACCAACTTAACTGTTGATGACCGAGAAAGGGCGCTTGGTACTGTTTCCAAAACTCGTATTGCTCTGGCTTATCAATCGTATGATCTTCGCCTTCTAAGTACTCAACCGCAAACACATGTGTAATTGACTGCATGTCTTGTGGATTAGCTTCCTTAGGAGCATGATATTCTCCAGTGACACTTTTTGCTTCGGCACCTGTCACATACTCAACACCAGCAAGTGGTAATAAGTCGCCACACTCTGTCGCATCTAAGAAATATTTCCCGGTCAGGACTAGTCGTTCCTGATTAGAACGTTCTATCGTCACCTGTTTTACCACGTCATCTTCAACCTGAGCAGCGACTGGAACGGTTTCTAACATGATTGTCAGCTTTCCATTACTTAGATAAGGCATCAGCATGTCATACAAAATCGCGAGGGCCACTTTTGGTTCATGAGCAAGTCTACTAACCCAGCCATTTCCAGGATTTAATAACGGATTGGCTTTTGCCTCCTCTTTCAATGGATAATTCGTGCGATAATAGTCTCGAACGCGATTACGAAACTCGCGATATGTACTGGTGCAGCCGAACTGTTCAATCCATTTATGCTCATCAGGAGGGACAGCCTGGCTCGTCAACTGACCGCCAATCCATTTCGTTTCCTCCGTCATAATGACCTTGTTGCCTAATTTAGCAGCGGCCAAAGCGGCCGTACAACCGCCAATACCGCCACCAATGACGACCACATCCGCGTTTATCTGTTTTGTCATCTGACTGAACCTCCTTATTGTTTCTTTCCTAATTCCAATCCAATTTCAAACGTCCGGTTCCACGGTAGATAGATGTCCGTAACAGTAACTCCTACTTCAACCCGCTCTAAAAACTCACCGGCATGCTTTTCAAAACTCGTAGCAACAACCTCTAACAGTCTCGGATCGGCATCATCGACCTGCCTGCGCACTTCTTGACGGACAACCGCTTGATAAACATAGTCATCTAAAAACCGTAACGCGAGCTGTTCTACTAATCTCGCTGAACAATCCTCGCCTTTTACCCGTTGCAAATGCACCATTGCTGCCTGAGCGACAACCGTTCCAAGCGTATTCCCAGCTGTATTCCAAGCCGCAAACCCTGACAAATCAGCTACAGCTATCTCACCAATTAATCGCCTCACAAGTGCCGGGTCTGCCCCATTGGCATAAGCAACATCAGCAATCGCCACGGCCTTGCCTTTCGCTAAGTGATGCTTCACACGCAAAATCCATTCACCGATGTTCCGATCTGGCGTATCCACCTCACCTAAAAACTTCTGCAATGCCAAGTCCCCTTGACGCTTCCCAGGGACATTTACCGCTAACACAATATCCGCTTCCGCACTTGAATCCACCGTATAACTTCCAAAGGCAAAGATTTGCCCTTTCACCGATTCCACAATTGGACGATCCTCATACATTGCACTAGACAAGGCACCTTTTTCCCCACTAAACATCGGATAAAATAAAGGCACCTTTACACCTTCTAGCGCATAGATCATTCTCGCAATTAACACTCCAGCAACTTCATCCGCGCCTGGATAGATGAACACCTTCGAGAATAACGAACGCTCCGCCACTTCTGCCGCTAGCTTTTCTTGCTCGCGAATGTTCATTCCGTATTCCGACGTATCATCCTGCGGGAATACTAGGATATCAAGAACCCCTTCTTCCACCAGCTCAAACAACGACATATTTAAGTTGAAATTCTTCTGTCGAGTCGCCTGGTAATCCTCCAAAATTGCCACTGGAATTTTCGCAATCAACTCTTCCACTAACACTCTCGAGTCTTCACAACCCGTTTTCTCAAAGCGATGGGAATAGTAGGAGTAAGCCCAGATCTCTTCGCCGTACTCACTCCAATACTCCTTCTCCTCTTCGTTAACATAATTATTTGAAATGCGCATCGTCGCACTAAACACCATCATTTTTTTCTCAGGATACTGAGCTTTTAGCTTTCGTAACACCTGAAACCGCTCCAGAATAACCGACTCAGACTCTGTATTGATCCGTGATGGAACCAATCCACCATAACCAATCATGTCCGTGGAAAGAACGAAACCGTCCACTTCCGTAGCGACCGACTCTAACCACAGCTGTAACACATCGACCTTACCCGCTGCTTTCAAAAATCCTAACTGTTCTTTTTCCGGCACAAGTACCTCCCAGCCACCAATCGCTGCCAATTGCCTTGGCAATTCACGGGTCACTGGCCTTGCATCAACCGGAATGAGGGCTAGCTTTTTGTTCATCTACTTCCCCTCCTCAAACTCAAGCCTGAACGTCGCAATCTCTCGCGGCGCCAATCGGTAGTCAGACTCCACTTCCTCACCGTTCAACTTCACCTTCGTTACCTTCTGAACCCCACGTAACTTAAACTCCTCATCCTCATCAGTCGGATTCCATAGTCTGAGAAAAATAGCATTGCCAACCCGTCTAAGTGAACTCCATTGTAATCGCTCATTGTCGATCTCGACCATTCGTTCATTGGCCGTAGCCAGCTGACTACCGCGAACAAATTTTGGCGGAACACGGAACTGATGCGCTCTTGTTGCTAGCTCGCCATTGGTTTCATTGGCAATCGAAATCGCGTAGGTAAAGCTATAAGTGCCAAGGCATTGTCCTTCCGGAGTCGCCATATGTGGACCAGCCCCGCCACCTCTCGTACGCAAGTCGTCACGCGATAACCAACCAACACTTCGAATCACAGTAACATCTAAACTGTCATCGACAATCTGGTATTCTTGCAGTCCACGATGAATAAATGCTAACTCTTCAACTCGTACAAACGATAAACTTGGCTCAACAACGACAGGAACCTCCTTTTGCTTCGGTGCGTCAAACTGTTCTTCTTTTATCGCAGGTCGCTCGACCACATCAAAGGCAGAGTCGCTATAGGTTTTTGTAATTTCAGAACCTATTGGAAACTTCACGCGCAAGCGCTGGTCTTGCGCGTGATTTTCCACAGAAATCGTAACATTCGCTTGAGGATTGTTCGCAGTCACCTGTAGCGATACATCAATTCTATTTTTAACAAGAGTAGTAGAAGGGCCTGTGCGCTCTTCATTTAATCCACTAGGAAGCTCTAACTCTAATTGATAGGTTAGTAGCTCGACACCGGCAGCTTTTTGAACAAGCGGTCTACTCGCCAAACGAGCAACGGAAACCAAATCATTGACCGGTGGCGAATAATTGTATTCATCACCAGCATCTAACGAGCTATAAAACTGCTGCAAACCATGATAGGTTTTTCCTGTTTCCTTGTTCGTCATTGTCAGCGTTCCATCTTGCTCAAGCTGGATCAATAGACATTCATTTTCAATCAAGGAATCTTTAACTTTAGTAAACACATTCGCAGTTCCTTCAACCACTTCAAAAGACGTTAACGAAGTCGCTGCAAGCTTGGCTTGAAACCCTATCGTCATAAAGGTGCCATCGCGAAACTCTGGAAAGCCATCAAGCGGCGATTCAAAATAACGGCCCTGCTCAGTTGCAAGAATGGTAGGTTGATAAATGTTGCCATCACGATCCTTTAACTGGAAACTTTCAACACTCTTCTCTAACCAAATCGTCCCTTGCACCCAGCCCGAAAAAAAG
Organism: Anaerobacillus alkaliphilus; assembly: GCF_004116265.1. NCBI lineage: Bacteria > Bacillati > Bacillota > Bacilli > Caryophanales > Bacillaceae > Anaerobacillus > Anaerobacillus alkaliphilus. The sequence goes on from NZ_QOUX01000026.1 coordinate 18,682, forward strand.
CGAGGGTGTGGGTTAAATACAGTAAACACAGAGTCATCACGAAACGGCTTCCAAGCACCTGTACCCGAAATCGTAGGATCAACAATTCCTGCGTTCGTTAACGCCTCTGTTTGCAGAGACGCCAAGCGTTGCTCAAGCTTCATCGTTCGTGTTTCCATTTCACGGTGAACCTCGTCAACGCTACAGCCACAAATGCTATCGTGCGGATGATTTTTGATCAGAAGCTTCCACGTGTTTTCTAGATAACGGTCAGGATGATCTTCGGCTTTTGTCGTTAACGCTAATAACGGCTCGGTATAACCCGTTAGTTCATCTTCCATTCGTTGATTTTGTTCTTTTAAATACGTCCTTGTTGAAAGGACATTAGGTAAAATATAGGCTTTTGCATTGGAACGCATTTCACCTACATGAGTAGGAAGATCGTTCCCCGCCTCTCTTTGTAGCTCTCTAATGAAATTCTCATAGGTACTTTCGATAAACTCGACATCTGCAATATCCAACTCTGATATTTGCGCTGTCTTATTTCCGTATTGCGGCATCAGGTGATCACCACCGTTCGTCAGTAATAGCTGAGACGTTGTCGCATACGGCTTAATTTTTTCAACATAGTTAGTCAATGCTTCTGTTGGATTTTCGCTATCTAACAAAGGCTGATAATAGCCTTCTGGTAAAAACACAGTAAATACCTTTGAACCGTTTGGCGCCTGCCAATACAGTTCTGACTGATTAGAATCTAAGCCGCGCCAAAGCACGGCATTATCAATTCCAAATTGCGTTAATAGCTGTGGCATTTGACTGATATGACCGAACGTATCAGGCAAATACCCAACCTTTTGCGACTTTCCATACTGTTCCGTTTGTTTCAAACCGATTTCAAGGTTACGAACGAGTGACTCACCACTGACTAAAAATTCGTCAGCCAGTACGTACCATGGACCGATAATGATTTTTTCAGACTGAATCAGTGATTGCACACGTTCAGCCATGCTCGGTTCACAAACCTCTAAGTAATCCTCTAAAGCTGCCATTTGCCCATCAAGAACAAATTGTTTAATCTCGCCGTTTTCTAATCCAGTCACAATTCGTTTCATTACTTGAACGAGACGATGGCGGAATACTTCAAAAGGAAAATACCATTCCCGATCCCAGTGCGTCTGAAAAACAATATGACATGTAAAACGTTTTTCGGTCATCCTTTTACTGCCCCTTTCATCGCACCTTCAATGAAGTATCGTTGCGCAAAGATAAAGAAAATAATGATTGGTAAGACTGACAACACCGAACCTGCAGCGATATAACGCCAGTTTGACGTAAAGCTTCCTGCTAGTGCATTAACTCCTAGTGGTAATGTGTACATGCTCGTGTCGTTTAAGATAATCAGTGGCCATAAGAAGTCTCCCCACGCCATCATAAAGGTGAAGATGGCTAAAGTTACGGTTGCTGGTTTTACTAGAGGCATAAGGATTTGCCACCAAATTCGAAACGAGCTTGCTCCATCCATCCGTGCTGACTCGTCGAGCTCAAATGGGATTGTGATAAATGCTTGGCGCATCAGGAAAATTCCAAACGCTGTGGTTGCATGTGGCAAGACAAGTCCTGCATAGGTATTTTGTAAGCCAAGATTTAAGGCTAAAATGTAAATTGGGATCATTAATAATTGAAATGGGATCATCATTGTACTAATGATCAGGATAAACACAATGTTTTTCCCTTTAAACTGCATTCGCGCTAATGGATAAGCAGCCAATGAACAGAAGAGTATGTTCAGGAGAACCGTTAACACCGAAACAACGACACTATTAAACAAGTACTTCCAAAACGGGAAAAACTCCATCACTGCCACATAGTTGCTTAAGGTTGGGTTTTCTGGGATAAACACAGGTGGATATTGAAATATATTTTCGCTACCTGATTTTAATGAGGTAGATAAAAGCCATAAAAATGGACCGATCGTTATAAAGGCTATGAATAATAGAACTGCGTAAACTGCTATTTTTTTCATGATCTCTGTGCCACTCAATTTTTTGCGTGGTTTGATGGGCATTGTCGTCTTTTGCTTGGATACTGTTTGTACTGGTTTCATCTTCGCCTCACCCCTTCACCGCATCTTCTTTTTTACTCATAAATTTAATATTTATAATAGAAAGAACTAGTGTAATTAAGAATAAAACTACCCCAGCTGCACTCGCATAACCCATTTGCAGCTTTTCAAATGCTTCTTGGTAAATGTAGAACACAAGTGTTTTTGAGCTATTCAGTGGTCCTCCACCCGTCATCACGTAAATCTCTTCAAATACTTTCATCGCTGAAATTGAAGACATTATTGTCACAATCATAATGGAAGGCATCAGCAATGGAATTGTAATATGAATAATCTGCTTCCATTTGTTAGCGCCATCAATTTTCGCTGCTTCATAAAGGTGAGACGGGATTGACTGAAGTCCGGCTAAGTAAATCACCATGTAATAGCCTAAACCTTTCCAAACCGTTACCGCCATAACGGCGAAAATTGAAGTCGATGTTGAGGTGAGCCAGTAGACAGGTTCTTTAATAATTCCTGCAGACTCTAGTAGATAATTCAGTACACCGGTATCAGCGTAGACCCACTTCCACATAATTCCGACTACAACCATTGACGTAACAACAGGTACGTAGTAAGCCGAGCGGAAAAAAGAAATTCCCTTTAGTGGCTGATTTACCAATATTGCTATGAAAATAGGAATAATAACAAGTGCAGGAACAACAAAAATTAAATATAGAAACGTTTGACCTAATACCTTCCAAAATAAATCATCACCAAATAGTTTTTTATAGTTATCAACGCCAACAAAGTTAGCCTCTTGGATCATATTGTAGTCTGTGAAGCTTAACCAAATCGCTTGGAGCATTGGATAAAAGATAAATGCTCCTAAAATGATACACCCTGGTAATAAAAACAAAAATGGTGTAAACGGACTTCTGCGCATCTTAGTTCCCTCCTTCTTTCACATGGTCGAACGCGAGCTTAGCAGCTCCCAACATCCCTGCATCATTACCTAGCTCGGCAGGGAAAACTTGCAAATGAACGTGATAGTTTACTAGTTTATCGAGAAGCAACTGCCACCAAATCTCTTTAGAGTCAATGACCCCACCACCAATAATGACTGCCGTTGGATCAAACGTTATTGAAACATTATAGATGGCTAGTGCGAGGTGATCGATATAGGTATCGATGATCGGGGCAAGTTGGAGATCACCAGAGGCGTACTCCTCAAAGATTTCTTTTCCGTGTAGATAGGTACGATTTGTTGCTTTGTTAGTCATCGTCACGAGGGCTGTTCCTGAAAGGTATTGTTCTAGACAGCCTTTCATCCCACAATTACAGGGGCGCCCATTCGGAATAAAGATCACATGTCCCCATTCGCCCCCTTGGTAATGACCACCATTGATAATTTGTTTATGTAGTGAGTTCGCACCGCCAACACCTGTGCCAAGTGTTAGCATCGTTACCGATGTGAGGGTATCGTCATTGGCAACAGCTCCTTGCCATAACTCACCAAGTAAAGCGGCGTTCGCGTCATTTTCCACAACTACTGGTAGCTGATAGCTCTTTTCAAGCTCTTGTTTTAAGTTCACACCCTGCCAACCAGGTAGGTTAGCTGTCGCATAGACGACTTCACCTGTGTGGACGTTTATTCTTCCAGCCGAGCCAATCCCAATGGCGACTATGTCAGCAGAGAGGAGACGGTCAATAACTGAGTATATACAGCTTAAGATACCCTCTCTTCCTTTTGAAACGTCTGTCGCTATCCTTTGAGATGTAAGTACCTCACCTGTTTCTGTAATGACACTTCCCTTTACCCCCGTACCACCCACATCAATACCAATTACCTTCTTCATGCGATCCTCCTGTAACGGGGTCAGACCCCCAGTGTGTTAGTGTGCTAAAGCATGTAACTGTCTATCCCGATACACAACATTAATAAATTTTTCCGACTACTGCTTGAGCTGTTTTTTGTTTCATATCAAGGGAGAAGTTCTTATCTCTTAGAGCGAGGCCAGTACATAAGATATCAATGATAAATAACTGAGAAATTTTTGCTGCAAGTGAACCGCCTTCTAACGGTGACTCTTTGCCTCCACTAATTAAAACGAAATCAGCTGTTTTTGTAATGGGTGATCGAGCATAAAACGTAATCGCCACAACCGTCGCACCGTTTTCTTTTGCTAACTCAAGCGCATCGATCGTGTCTTTTGTGCTTCCTGACACACTCATTCCGACAACGATATCACCGTGGCCTAACGTCGCAGCTGTCATCGCTTGAATATGCGGATCAATAATCGCATCAACCCTACGACCAATTCGTAAAAAACGATTTTTGGCATCTAACGCCGTAATCCCTGAAGTTCCCACCCCAAAGAAATGGACCGATTTAGCTTGATCTAATAATTGAATAATTTTTTCCAAGACTGCTTCATCTAGAAAATTAATCGTCTCATCGATGGCATTTTTCGTATATTGTGCGATCGACATTGGTAAGCTCGTCGGCTTTCCATTGCCGTTTTCATCTTCCTGTGACGTTACTGTTAAATCTTTGGCAATCGCTAGTTTAAACTCTTGATAGCCTTTCAAGCCAATTTTTCGACAAAAACGTAAAACTGTTGCATCTCCTACTTCAGCAGCATCTGCCAAATCTGTTACGGAGTAATAGATCACTTTTTCCATCTGTTGCAAAACGATGCTTGCAACCTTTTGTTCCGACTTTGTTAAAGACGGATAATAGCTACTAATCATACCGGCTAATTTACTATTGGATTGCGGCACTTGAATATCTGTCATGTTACACCCTTCTCTCTACCTTCGTGATCATTTTTACGAAGCTTTCAGTAATAAGCTGCGGCCTTGTAATCGCTGAACCAACGACAACTGCATAAGCACCTTTTTCTAACGCTATCCTCGCTTGTTCAGGGGTCGAAATGCGCCCTTCAGCAATCACAGGAATTTTCAATTCTCGCGTCAATTCTTCGATCAGTTCAAAGTCAGGACCTTCTAGCTGTCTTGAGTATGTCGTGTACCCTGACAATGTTGTTGAGACACAGTCAGCGCCAAGCTTTGCTGCTAGTTTCCCTTCCTCAAGTGTTGAAATGTCAGCCATTACTAATTGACCTTGACTCTTCAAATATCGAATGAGAGTTTCTAATGACTCTCCATTCGGACGATCTTGAAAGGTTGCATCTAAAGCTACTACTGTCACACCAACTTCAAGCAACTCATCTACTTCTTTCTTCGTTGCTGTTATATATACGTCACTATTAAGATAATCCCTTTTTACTAATCCTACAATCGGTAAATCTACTTCTTGTTTAATTGCAGCGATGTCATCTGCCCCATTTGCCCTAATTGCGACAGCACCACCAACGGCAGCTGCACGTGCCATTTTTGCCATTATCTCAGAACCATAAAGCGGCTCATTTTCCAAGGCCTGCGAAGAAACAATTAGCTTCCCCTTTATCTTTTGAAAAAAATCAGCTCCACTTTTCAAATAAAGCACCACCATTCCTATTTATACCAACCAATTTTCGCTATTTTCGTAAAAACATTGTTACGGCAACAATAAAACCAACAATTTTTATCCGAAAATAGTACTTTGTAAGAAAAACTAAGGCTTACCATCAGTTCTTACCTTCATTAAGATCTTTTTAGAAGGGCGTCCTCCAGGCAAGCCTTAATTTTTCTTGTTACATAAACTTTGTAAAGATGCATGCCAAACCTTTTGCATTCAGTACGAAATCAGACTTTTTAAGAGAAAGGAGAAAGGGGGAGAACCCCTTTCCCCTATCCTGCTATGCTTATTTAGATAAGATACTATTCCATTTCTCTTCTGCTTGCTTCACAGCTTCTTCAGCTGTCATTTGTCCAAGCATTGCAGCATGTAATGCTTCGTTCATAGCTCTACGTAGATCTTCGAAGTTAGCCATTGGAGGTATTAACACTTCACTATCACGTAATTGGCTAGCAGAAACTAAACGCGCTTTATCAATTGGAGTTGGATCTGCAGGAAGCTCGTTAAAGAACGGGTCATCTAATGCAGTTTCAATTGACGGTAAGATCGGAACAATCTTGTCGAATGTTACTTGGTTCTCAGCATTTGTGATAAATAATGAGAATAGAACTGCTTCTTCTTGGTGTTCACTTTGCTTAGGTACAACTAAGTTCATAGCTGCTGTATTTTTCTTGCCAGTTTTACCTGTGATTTGTGTTGAAGTTTTTGTCGCTTCTAAAATATCAGGAGCATTTTCAGCAACGATATTTAAGAATTGTGGACCAGAAGCTAAGATTGCGATTTGACCTGCTTGATACATATCAACTGCTTTCCCATGACCTTCAGTTAAAACTTCACGTGGAATTAAAGCGTTTGTATAAAGATCAACATAATATTGGAATGCTGCAATACCGTCTGGCGTATTGAACATTGCTTTTGTTTGATCAGCGTTCGTTAATTCTACACCTTTCATCACAAGCGCTTCAAGGAAGTGACTTCCGTCTAACGCTGGGAAGAACGCAAATTTACCTGTATTTTCTTTAATTGCTTTTGCAACTTCTGCTAACTCGTCAAACGTTTTTGGAGCTTTTTCAGGATCTAAACCTGCTTCTTCAAACATTTTTGTATTGTACATTGTAACTTGTGAAGATAAGTACCAAGGAATACCGAATGTTTTTCCATCGAATTTGTTTGAGTTCCAAACTCCTTCAAAATATAATGAGCGGATGTCAGCAGGAACCATTTCATCCATGTTTACTAGAGCATCAAGTTCAGCAAGCTTAGAAGCGAACTGAGGGTTTAAGTTAGCTACGTCTGGAGCTGTTTTTGAAGCAACTGATGCAAGGATTTTTGTTTCCATGTCACCCCAAGGAACGTCTACCCATTTTACTGTAATATGAGGGTTTTCAGATTCAAAATCAGCGATTACACCGTTAATGTAGTCATCAAATGTTGGTGACAATTGCATCGTCCAAAACTCGATTTCCACTGGATCTTTTGTTTCAACTACCTCTTCAGTAGGTGCTGGTTGTTCCGTGTTATTGTTCTCTGTTTCTTTTTCTGTGTTAGCATTGTCACTACTACAAGCAGCAGCAAATACCATCAACATCATAACTGCCAATGCAAGCAAAAACTTTCTTGTCTTTAACATAGTCTTTCATCCTTCCCCTTTTTAAATTTTAAAATTTGTTTTATACCCCAGCCAAGCGGCTAATTGTATAAAAAATATGATAAGGCTCTAGGTAAATCCTGTCGCCATACATCCCATAAATGATCTGTGTTATGCTCTATATATGTAACATTTGCACCTCGATTTGTAAGTAAGTCACTCATGAGGCGATTGTTAGATAAGATATGCAACGGTTCATTCGTGATTGGTGAGACAAAGCTGTCTTCCTTTTCACCTACCATTTGATAGATGCTCCATTTAGACATTAAGTTCTCTACCTGTTGAAAATTCTCATTTGTAAAAGCGGCAGATTGGAAAAGAAGATGTGTCCATAGATTTGGTTGTTTAGCAGCAATCGCTAAGTTCACCGCTCCTCCTAACGAGTCTCCGAGTAACCCTCGCTTTTGTATGCGCTTTCCTTGTGCCGAAAAATTTTTTTCAACTTCTGGTAGTAACTCTTGATAAAAAAACGATAGATACGCTTCGTGCTGATTTCCATTTGGATGGTAGTAGTCGTATCGTTCTTGTGATCTTCCTGGCGGGACCAAGATGATAGCTAACGCACGTTTGGCTGTTTCGTACTCTTGGAGAAGTTCTCCTATGCCACCAAGCTGTAAATAGTCATCACCATCTTGAACGAATAGTAGATCTACTTCTTGTTGATCTCCACTCTGATAAAGTTCATAGCGTTGCTCTCGCTTCAACCATTCACTCCACAATCGTTTTGTTTCCAAGGAGCCATCTCCCTTTCCACTAGGCTATCTTTCTATAAGACTACTATAACACACATGGATATTTTTGTGAATACTTTCTCCAAAATTAATTTATTTGATGAAATAATACTCCAAAATAGACAATTGATTAGAATACTCCTGGAAGGGGTTTCCCCCTATCCAGGAGATTATTTATTACTGTAATAAGTTGAAAATCACTTGGGCACTCTCTGCACGATTGGCATGTTCCGTTGGACGGAACTTTCCATCATTGCCTTGAATTAAGCTTAGTTTAGCTGCGATAGCTACGTACTCCTTCGCCCATGAACTTACATTAGCAGCATCATTAAAGGAAACGGCTCCGCTCGCTACTGCTTTCTTTCCTGTTTTATACTCATACGCGCGAACAATCATGACTGCCATTTCTTCGCGAGTAATTAAGTCTTCTGGAGCAAATTTGTTCTCGCCTTTACCTTTGACAATTCCAGCTGCTGAGGCGGCACTTATTTCTTTGCTATACCACTTCGTTTGAGCAACATCAGCAAACGAAACGGCCTCTTTAGCTTCAGGTAACCCAAGAGCTCTCACAAGAAGTGCTGCAAACTCCGCTCTTGTGACATTGCGTGTAGGTGCAAACTGATCATCATTAATCCCTTTGACCACATGCTTGGCTGATAACTCCTGAATAACTTGGAATGCCCAGTGAGTCGTTGGGACATCAGTATAAACTCTTTCGTATTCTAAGACAGCAAATGTACTAAAGTGAGAGACAGTAGCCGTGATGGTGCCTTCTACGATGTTCCCACGTTGGTACTCCAACGAACCGTCTTTTCCTAGATAATAAACACCAACGAATTTTTTCTTCGCATTTGGATCAACAGCAAGTGTTATTTTTACTGGCTTTTCAAAGCTTGTAAGCTTATGAGTTTGACCGTTTTGTCCTTTTACAAATAACTCAAGCGTAACTGCATCGCCAGCTACTTTTGTCGTTACATGTTTCTCTTTTGAAAGCTTGAGGCTATCTTTCGCTACTTTTTCTAATGAAAGCTCAATTTTCCCATCAGCTAATTTTCCAAGTGAAACAAGTACCTCTTTAGGAATTTCAAGCTTTACAAACTCATTTTCTAACTCAACTATTTCCGCAAGAGTTCCAACGTTCCCCGGTAAAATGACAGAATTTCCAACTTTCAAGCTAACTTTACCTTCTTTTACACGACTTTGAATGTCAGCTTGTGAAAACTCTATTTTTACAGAAGGAGTCGGATTGTACACTGGCGGTGGGTTAGTACCTGGATCTTGTTGGTTTGGCTCTTGACCAAAGGCATTCCAACGCTTATACGTGACTAAGTACAACGTATACTCTAAATCTTCTTGAATTCGTTTTGTTACTTCTTGATTGGCAACTAAACTACCAACTTCGCTAATCAGCTTCTGAAACTTTCCTTCTAGTTTTTTCAGCTCACTATCAATCGTGTAATCTGTTACTGAAAGAAGCTCTGCTAGCGCTTTTTCAACTGCTTCATGCTCACTAGCTGTCATTGCATCTCTTGCAACATAGATCGTCTCCATTTTTGTCTGGATGTTTTCTAACATTCGCTCCACTGATTTTTGAACATCCGTATCAGGAACAATAGCTTTTGTTCGAAATGGTCCATCGCTTAAAGCGTTTAACATATCGTCGAAGAAGCTTTTCGAGTCAAACATCACAACACCATGGGCCCCTGCTTCACGTACACCAATCACCTGTTGAACAATATCCTTTGGCGTTAGCTTTAAGTATGGAGCGATACCTGCATAGTTGACGGTTTTATTTTCCATCAAGTTGTGCATGAACGTTACATCATCTTTTACTTGCTGCGGGCTTGTGTAGTAAGCCATTGGCGCGATAACATCTAAATACCCTTTTTCAACCCATAATGGCCAATCTTGCATTTTCCCGTTTATCGCATCACTTACTTGTGGAAAAATTGCCGTCGACAACGCGACATCTGGGTTAATTTCTTTTAACTCGCGGTGAATACGCTCAACGAACGTCGTAATATTATTTTGTCTCCATTGGTCCCATTTCTTTTTCATTTCATGATCTCGGCTAGGGATTTCTAACGGATCCATCCCATACTCTTCTTTAAATACGTTACGGCTATAGTCATCATAGCTATAGTCGTTGCCAAACCCACCGTTCGGGTAACGGATATAGTCTAACTGAAGTCCTGGAACATCATATTTCGTGATCATTTCTTGATAAAGCTCTGATAAGAAGTCACGAACCTCAGGGTGAGCTGGATTCATGAAGATATAGCCAACCTCTCTTGTAGACGGACGTTCTAACTTCGTGTTTAATGCTTCCCAATGAGGATTTTTCGCTAAAATAGGCGAATTTGGTGTAAACGTTGTGTGACCTACATAGAAGTTTTCGACCCATAGGTGAACTTCAATGTCACGTTTTTTAGCTTCATCAATAAACATTTGCAGAATGTCGACACCAGCAAACTCTGGACGCTGCTCAGCTACTTCACTCGGATAAATGACATATCCGTGGTAGAACGTCTCTAAGTAAAGCAAGTTAATGTTGGCCTGTTGGAACTTATCGAGTGTCTTTTGTACATCAGCCAATGTTTTTTCCATCGGACGGTGCCAGACACCACGACCTTCAACTGGAATTGACTCAATCGTTAAGTAATACGCTTTTTGTGCTAACACATTCGCTTCACGAGCTAAGTTAATCCCGGTTAACTCATCTGTTTCCACCACTGATTTAGCATGATCTAGCTTTTGTTTTACTACCTCTAATGCTGCTTCTGCCTTCGCTTCATCAATATCGTAAAATTTTGTTACGGCATTGTCGAAGCTTACTTTTGCTTCTTCATAGGCAATCTGGGCAATTCGAAGGTACACTTCACCATCAACGATGATTTTGACTTCCTTCGTCTCACGATCGTACTCGACTTTTGCTCCAACAACGGTATTTTGATTTAACCAATCACGAGCGACCCCATGACCTGAGACAACAAATCCGTTCTCTGGAATTTCCTTGTTGTAGCCACCTTTATCAACTATATAGCCATCAACAACAACGATTTCTGTTCCATAAATGTTCGTTCCTGTTGTCTTTTTTCCGTATTGTGGTGTGTAAACGATCAATTGATTAGGGCCACGGTACCCATCATAAATTGCTCCACCAGGATTGTTTTCTGGTGTTGGATCAATCGCGTTAGCTACTTTTGTTAGCTCTGTACGTGGATCGTAAACAAAGCCTTGTAATTCGACCTTATCACCGACTTTGAAATGGTTCAGTAGCTGATTACGCAGCTGCATTGAACCTGATCGATCAATCGCTGATAAAACGTATCCATTCATAGGAATGACTGCGTTATTGCTATGGTCACCCTCAAGTCCATTTACTACTTGAATGACTTCTCCACCATCAACAACAATCTCCACACCCCAAGGGCCTGTTCCTGTTGTTAATCCAAAATCAGAGGTGTATAAAATTAATTCGTCTGCATTTCTGTTCCGGTTGTTGTCTGTAATAATGACACGGTTTTCACCGTTCGAGATGGCTGCAACACTAGGTGGTAGTGTAATACCTTCTAGTTTTACTTCGTCCCCTACTTTAAAATTGTCTGTTAAGACAGCACGTTTTGTACCATGGGCAGATAAAACATAGCCGTTAATTGGAATGGCTGAATTGTTTCGGTTTCCTTCACTCGTTGCCCCGTTCACAATTTCCGTCACAATGCCGTCTTGGACAATGACTTCAACGCCCCAGTTTCCTGTTTTTGTCGTCATTCCAAACGCTGCAGTATAAAGAACTAACGTATCAGCATCGCGGTTTACGTTAACGCCTGATAACAATGAACGTTTGTTGTTTGGTGTTACGACACCATAGGGTTTTGGTAGTTCAATGTTTAGTAACTCAACCTTGTCTCCTACTTTAAAGCTATTGGCTAACTGATTTCTTAGTGTAGTTGAGCCTGATGGATCAATGGCTGATAACACATAGCCATTAATCGGGATATGAGCATTATTTTTACGGCTCGTGTCGTTTGTTAAAGCGTTGATTACTTCTTTCACAACACCATTCTCAACAACAACCTCAACACCCCAGTCACCAGTACCAGTCGTTAAACCATGTTTTGCATCGTAGAGAACAACTGTACCAGCAGGCCTGGTCCCGTTAATCTGACCAACCTCGATTAACGTTCCGTTTTGTAACAAAACACCTTTTTCTTCCTTCACTTCAGGGATTGTTACACCGTGAAGACGAATTTCATCGCCCACTTTAAAATTGGCTAACAACTTCGTGCGTAGATCTGCATTTCTTACTGACAACACGTACCCATCAACCGGAATATTCGCATTGTTAAACTGGTGATTAATCCCGTTGACAATTTCAATTACTTTATTTTTCGAAACTACAACTTCAATGCCCCAATCGCCAGTACCGGTCTTTGAACCGTGCTCGCGTGTGTAAACAACCGCATTATTCTCGGTCCTTGCTACGTTGACACCTGTTACTTCAATCACTTCTTTTGTTGCAGCAACCACTGCTTTTTCTGGTAAGTTCGGAATCTCGTATCCTTCCAAACTAACTTTTTTTCCAACTTGAAAATGATCTTTAAGGACGCCACGAGGATTTTCGGCGCTAGTTGAAGGCTCCCACGCATATAAGACAAACCCTTTTCCAGGGATCATCATGCTATCCTGGACAACGTTTCTACCATCAATCACTTGAGTGACAACACCATTTTCAATGGCTACGGCCACACCATAACCTTCTGTTTTCGTATGTAAGCCCTTTTCCCATGTGTACAGGGTAAACTTCCCCGCTTGACGTGCGTCAGGGTTTACTAGGTCAAGATTTAAAGAATAGGCAATTGTTTCACCGTCTGCTTGATACACATGCGCTTGCAATGTTTCAGTAATCGCAACTTCCTCGACTTGCTCCTCGGCTTCTGCCTCATCAAACTCTTCGGCAGTTGCATTCATAGGGAGATACCCTACCATCATGACGAAAATAATCATGATATTAATCATCTTTCTAAATTTCCTACTAATCAAAAGTCATTCCTCCTCATTTGGATTGCAAAACCATAGACCGTAAACGCTTACAAAGATAAATTTCGTAGATCACCCTTTGACATGCAACACTCCCTCCAAAAACTTTCAAACTACTAGAGCTTGAATTTGAGATTATCTTACCACAGTTTATGAAAGAAGTGAAATAAAATTCCAAAATTTAATATATTGTTGGTTTTTGACTCCGTTTTTATTTAGTATGGAGTAATGCTCCAATTGAGGGTTGTGGTGGTGAAAAGAGTAATACGCTGAGCGATGGTTGATGCCGAGGGTAAGTAGATGCTAAACGGAGGCTGGTGGGAAAAATTAAGACCTCTAAAATGGTGGTTGAAAGCGAAAAAAAGACCCTGCCGCTTGCGGTAAGGGTCAAACTAGTTTATGGATGTGAAACAATGATGGAGAGCTTTCCTTTTACTTTAAAATTTTTTAAAGACCCTGGCAACAGGAAATGGTCTCCTTTTTGAAGCGTGTAGCTGTTATCACCAACGACTAACTCTCCCTCCCCGGAAATGACACTGCAGATGAGAAACGGCTCAGTGATTTCCTGTTGCATCGCAGAGTTTACATCCCATTTATAAACTGAAAAATATTCAGTTTTGGCAAAGGTGGTCACTGTTCCTCCTTCGAGTTCCTCGCTCGTGATTTTTTGTTGTTGTTCTTGATGAGGAATGGTAGAAACATCAATCGCCTTTTCTAAATGCAATTCACGCTTATTGCCGTCTTGATCAAGTCGATCATAATCATAGACCCGGTATGTAGTGTCTGAGCTTTGTTGTGTTTCGAGTATCATCACTCCAGCTCCGATGGCATGAATCGTTCCACTCGGGACATAGAAGAAATCTCCTTTTGCTACAGGAACTCTTCGCAGGAGTTGATCCCAATTTCCGTTTTCAATCATGTTGATAAACTCTTGTTTTGTTTGCGCATGGTGACCAAAGATGATTTCCGCACCTGGCTCACAGTCTATGATATACCAGCATTCCGTTTTTCCAAGTTCACCATTTTCATAGTTTCTCCCGTACTCATCGTCTGGATGAACTTGAACGGAGAGATCTGTTCTTGCATCAAGGATTTTGGTGAGCAGCGGAAAGGCGGTTGCTTTGAAAAAGCTAAAAAGTTCCGGCTTCTCGCTCCAAAGCTCGCCTAAAGTCATCCCCTTATAGGTGCCAGCTTTGACAATACTCTGGCCATGAGGATGAGCTGAAATTCCCCAACACTCGCCTGTATGCTCACTAGGAATTTCATAGTTAAATTCGTCTCGTAATTTCGTTCCACCCCAAATACGCTCTTTGAAAACAGGTTCTAAAAAGATAGGTTCCATATTGCAACACTCCTTATGTAGTATTCTTTTGACCGAGCCGAAATTTCCACCCTATTTTTACATAAACTTGTAAATCTGTCTATAGGTATTGAATTGGGCGATGCTAAAGTAGGTCGGTCTACATACCCCTGAGTGTATTATATTACGTTTCGCTCATAAAACCTTCAGTTTGGACTGTAAATGAGCAATTTTGGACTGTAAATATTCAGTTTTGGATTGTAAATGAGTGAATTTGGACTGTAAGTTTCAAATTGAACACCGGTTGATATCTAGATAAAAATATTACCATGAAAAAAGCTAGCTCATTACTGATGAACTGGCTTTTTACATATAATTTTGACTAAAACCATACTAGAGAAATAAAATATATACCAAAAACAAGTAGAGGTTATCTTTTATGAAAAATCATCGCCAGTGGAACGTGGAAAAGAAAGAAGTAGTGAGTGTCGATCGATTTGAGGTCATTATCGAGGAAGGAAAAATTGGAGATGAAACACCCTTTCATTTTTCCTATGTTACCTTTGATGAGGGGGTTTGTATCCTACCTATCACAGACGATAACCAAATCGTCTGTTTGCAGCAATACCGTCACGCATTGAACGAATTTGAGTGGGAACTACCAGCCGGGAGATTAGAGCCGATGCGTGATTCTCTGGATATGGCTAAGCAAGAGCTGCAGGAAGAGACTGGTTTTGTCGCTAGTAAGTGGCGATCACTCGGTTATTTCTATCCATCCCCCGGCTCTACCAATGAAAAAATACATTTATTTCTCGCTGAAGGGTTAGTACAAGGCCAAGAAGCACATGAAGCAACCGAACAAATTGATGTTCATATCCTCTCACGGTCTGAACTCCTCGAAATGGTTTCCAGCGGTTCCTTTCGCCACGGAGCCGGGCTAGCCGCAGTTGCTCGCTATCTCGCAGGAAACACGGGCAAATAAAAACGTGCTACTGCCCTTCCCTGGGCGTAGCACGTTTTTTATAATTCGACAAATATCGGGTGGTGACAGGCACCGCTATACCCGCACTAAATCTTTTCCAGTAACCTATAAACCATCACTGCTGCTTGGGCTCTGTTTGCTACTAAATTCGGAAAAAACTTCTGGCTTGTCATGCCGGTTACTATTCCTAACTGATTAGCTATTGCAACAGAGTCTCTAGCCCAAGTGGAGACTTCTGAAGCATCATTAAAGTTAATCATTCCCGGAGCTGGGAGAGTAACATTTTTATACTCAAGTGCTCTAACAACCATCGTGGCCATCGCTTCTCTGGTGATAGAGTTATTCGGATTGAACTTCCCTGCATTTCCTGTTATTAACCCAGCTTTTTGGGCTGCTTCAACTTCTAGTGCGTACCAAGCCTTCTCAGGGACGTCACTAAATGTTTGATTATAGTCGGAAATTGGGAGTTCTAATGCCCTCGCTAACAACGCTACAAATTCTGCACGTGTAATCGCTTTTTCCGGAGCAAAGGTATCTTCTGTAACTCCTTTAATAATACCTCTAGTCACCATTGCTTCTACTGTATTTCTCGCCCAATGGTTTTCCATATCTTTAAAAGTTACTTTTTCCGGTCCAGGTCCAAGTAGTGGTGGTGCTGGTCGCGGAACTGGCACTCCCCCTGGCCCTGGTCCTGGGCCCGGTCCTGGTCCTGGCACTGGCCCAGGTGCCGGTGCTGGTGAAGGCCCCGGTGGAATTGGCATTGGTCCCGGTGGCGGTGGCGGAACAGGTATTTGACCTGGATCTGGTACTGGTGGAAGTGGTATCGGTCCTTGGTAATCGCCAACCTTTACAAGCAAAGTCAAGGTATAGCCCCTATACTCCACCAGGATATAAGCAGCACCAGTTTTTTGACCGGTAAGTAAGCCTGTAGGCGTGATAGTAACCACCTGTGCATCAGTAGAGCTGTAGGTTACCTTATCCGTAAAAACAACATCAGGAGTGTACTCATATTCGGCAATAATCGTTAATTGTTTAGTAGAGCCAACATTGGTCAACTCAATACTTGTTGCATCTTCCTCAATTCTTAGTTCTTGAAGAGTGTTGGGTTCTACATCAATGGCTTTTTCTCCGGTCATGCTACCATAGCTTGCTTTTATTGTTGATGTACCAGTCTTCAACGCCATGAGATTGCCAAATGTATCAACTCCAATAACTTGCCTAGAAGAACTTTCAAACTTTACCTCTGATGAAATATCGACGACGTTCCCGTCAGAGAAAATGGCTACAGCTCCTAGTTCGCCAGTTTCCCCACTATAGTAATAAGGGTCTGAGACGATATAAATCTCATTAATTTTGACATCGTCAATTACCTCTACCCTAACATCCCATGTCTGACTTAAATAAGTTAACGTTATCGTTGCTGTTCCTTTTTTTAGACCTGTAACTAATCCTTTTCTATCAACCGTCGCCACACTAGTATCATTCGATGTATACGTGACTTGTTCTGTCACATCTACGAATTTATCCGTATAAACAGCGACTGCCAAGGTTTGGTTGGTGGTTCCTTTTGTTAGTTTATAGCTAGGCTGCTCAATGTATAGCCCCTCAAATTTAGGCTCTGCTAAAACTGTTACAAAAAAAACAGTACTTTCTCCTTTATGTGAGAAGGATATTAACGTTTGACCGGGACTAACCGCTGTTATTAACCCTGTAGGGGTGATAGTCGCAACATTAGAATTGCTAGATCTAAATCTAGATTGCCCCGTTATGTTGATCGCTACATTGTCTTGGTATGCTAAAGATATTTGGTATTGATTTTTTGAACCGACAACGATCTCGCTTGGACCATTAATGATGATTTTAGAGATTTTCGGATCTTTTGTTACTGAAACATGGAACCAGCCTAAGAATTTTCCATTGTGATAAATTGATATATAGGTATAGCCCTGTTTTTTTGCTGTTACAATGCCATTTTCATCAATGGAAGCAATCGTTGGATCATTGACCCTAAATGTTAGATTAGCCTCGTTATTTTGAAGTGGGCCTGTTAAGTAATACCGATGCTTATCTGCAAATATTCCTGTAATAATTACTTGTTCTGTTTCATTTTCGAAAAGATTTATCTCACTATTAAGAACCAAAGTACTGATAAGTGTTTTTTGATTTAGCTCTTCAATAGAAGCTACTTTTGACATACTTTTCTCGTTAGGGTCGTAGATGATGATATTATCCTCGGAGTCTACAACTAGTAAACTTGTTTCAAACGGCAGGTCAACTTTTTTCGTATAAGTACCCTTATCAAAGACAGCTTTTGAGGTATAAACCTCATTCTTATGGACATACGTAATATGTCCTGTAAAATCAGTTCCAGTGTAGCTACCATATAAAGTAGCTAAATTCGATGCACTTCTCCTTTGTGTCCCATTAAAGACATCATTACCATCAACAATGATCCGAGATCCTGCTGATTTTACCGTAGCTTTTTGGGAATAAGTATTCAAGTCAATACTGTATAAGTCCCAGAAGTCCCCCACAAATATCTGATTTCTCGTGTGATCCACTGTTAAATTCGGACTATAATATCTGTTATTCGTTACTAGTTCGATTGATTTCTTGTTAAAGTCATAGACTCTAAGGTATTGCCACTGATCTTGACCACTGTAGAATACTCTATCTTTCGTAACCGCTAACCTGTATGGATCTTGTTCAACAATAATTTCCTCAACGGTTGGGGTTGGGGCTTTTAAATCAAGGATTGCTATTTTCGTAGCACCCCATAAGGTAATATATAACTTGTCATCATAGAGGTTAATACTAGTTGGCCTAGAACCAACAGTGATTTCTTTCATTACTTGAAATGTTTTTACATCAATGAATAGTAAGTTATTATTCGCTCTATTTAGTGCATAGATTACATTTGTTTTTGAATCATAAACCCAATCAACGATATGACTATCAAAAAAGATCTTATTTTGCTCATAACGATATTCACTTTCAGGCAATGATAAATCGATTGTCTGCTTATGAATAGATTTGGTTGAAGTATTAAACATATAAATATACCCAGACTCGTCCAAATGCAATAAGCTTGAAGCGAAAGGCAGCGTAGTAATGTGTTGATAGGTATTTTTATCAAACACGTCACTAATGTTATAACTAGTAGTAATAATAAAGTTATCCGAAACATGGCTAACTTCACCAAGACCAGACTTTTCATCATTATAATAATAGCCGTGGATCGTTTTTAAGTTACTCTTATCCAGTCTCCTTGTAGCAAAATAAATATCTTCGGTGTGAAGATGGATGTTACTTGCAAAACTAAAGCCATACCCATCGCGATAATCTGTTTGGTCTATTTTTTCAAAGGTGTCAAGGGAATAAGCTAACAGATGTGAACCTGAAGAATATGAACTCGCATAAAAAATTCTATTCTCTGAGTCAACTGCAAAATCGGAAGTATAATACCGAATAGGTAGTTCTTTTACAGAATCGTTCGATAAGTCATACTGATAAAAAGAAATAGTACTATTAACGAAGCCTTTGTAATAGAGATGCTTTTCGTCAAACCCTAATCTAGTTGGATTACCAATTACGTTTAAATGACTAATTACGCTTTTTAAATCAAGATCTACAACAGCAATTGTAGTACTTCCCGCTAGCGATACATACAACTGACCATTATGAATAGCTAAATCTATTGGTGAAGAACCAATCGATAACTCCTTTTCGATTGTTAAATCTGTCAATTTAATAAATAAAAGTTTATTTTCATCTCTAGAAATCGCATAAATATAATTTCTCGTTTCATCAACTAACCATTGGGTAATCGCTACCCCGATGTTTTTAATCTCTGAGCTTGTACTTGAGTCTGTATTCTCTGGTGATGCAAGCAAATTGGTTTCTAGTGTCTCATTATGTTCTTCTGGTTGCTCTTCTAGACTCTCAATTAATTCCTCTGTAATTTGATTATTTCGTGGTAATTCCTCAATTAACGTTCCTTTCGTCAAACTTTTGGCAGCTCCAACCTGAGTAAATGGAGTAACACTAAACATAAGTAGCAAAACCATAAAGCTAATGAATACTTTTTTCATTGACCGCACTACACTCAACCATCCCCTCCGGAATATATGACAGAATTTCTATAATTTGTCACCAAAGAGGTAAATTCAACAAGTTAATGCTAAAATCCTGTAGTTACTTGTCTAAAGATAAAATAAATTTGTGAATTCAGAATATAGTATTTAATTCGGGGGGTGACAGCGTATAATGCTTTAAAGGTCAAGTAGATCTTTTCCCCTTAAAGAGGCGGACTTAAATAAGCCTTCGTTTTCCATTTTTTTCAAGACTCAACTATCACAGAATTATATCATAGAATGTCTCTAGAACGTGAAAGGATCTTGCATTTTCATCCTATAGGGATACCACCTAGTTATTTAAGCTTTGTCTTCACGTATTATTCGTATTTATAGGACAAGATCCATAACGCTGTCACGCGAGGTCAATATTGCCTCAGGCACAAAATTCGATGTGATCTGACGTCCTAGGGACACTCTATTTATCAATGTTTCTTACTATATTTACTTACACTTTGGTTGTAATCTATACTGCAAAGTATCTTGTGTAAAAGCGTTTAACATGTTGGGCTTTAAGTTTCTTGGTCAATTCAGCTAGTAAAGTATAATCTGCTTCTTCTGATTGATACATTGTTTGTTTACGAATCATGGCAAAGGCTAAACGGATCATGCGATTTCCTAAGGCTATATACGCTTGTCTTGCATATTTGCCTCTATCTCTCATTTCTTGATATTGTTTCTTCATCTTTGGATTGTGCATGGCAAGTGACTTTCCTATTTGATACACACTATTTCTAAATGTACGCCTTCCTTCTCGAGAGATACAATGATAAGTCGGATTTCGACCGCCAGATTGCACTACAATAGGATTCGTGCCTGCCATTTTAATTAACTGTCCTGCATGGTCAAAATCCGATATATCACCCATTTCGCCATACAATTCCGCACCAGTCACTAGTCCAACTCCTGGTACAGTTAACAAGACAGCACCTTCTGTTTCAATGAATAAACTAGCAATCTTCTGTTCCATTTCATCAATCTGTTGATTTACTAGTTCCAGCCGATCTAGCTTATGAACAAGTAAAAAGTGATCAATTTCTAACTCTTCCTTTGGTCTTGAGATGGAATTACTTGCGAATTCTAAAAGTAATTGTATAGAAGAATCGCGTATCTTAAGGTTTTCTTTAATCGATATCTCTCTTAATCCATCAACACCTAGGTTAATGATATCGCTAGGGTGTATAAAATGACGCATCAAATAGCGGCCAGCCTTCCCAAAAAGTTTCTCAAAGGGTTGAACATGAACTCGTTTACCATCTCTCCATATACTCATTCCTTGAAATTCTCGAAATATATGATCAATATGAACTCTTATTTCGTTTTGGAGAGCTGTCTTTTCCTGGACGATTGTGCGTCGAGCTCTTGTGAGCTTTTGAAGCTCATGCACAGATCCTGAAGGTAGTTCACTACTTGTTCCACGACCGTTTATCACTGATTGTGTAATAGCTAATAGATCAAGGTTGTCAGTTTTAGAGCGGTTTAATAGTGCTTTTCTCTCTTCAGAT
Source organism: Anaerobacillus alkaliphilus (assembly GCF_004116265.1). NCBI lineage: Bacteria > Bacillati > Bacillota > Bacilli > Caryophanales > Bacillaceae > Anaerobacillus > Anaerobacillus alkaliphilus. The sequence goes on from NZ_QOUX01000026.1 coordinate 39,564, forward strand.
GTAGTAGCTGCGTTTATTATTCGAACATAGTAACTATTCCCTTGCCAATGACGAACTAGGTCCTCATAATAGTGTCCCGTCGTTTCAATACCAATAACTATGGACTGTTTCCCAGTCTCTTGACTTACCTTTTCAATTTGACTGATGAGTTGATTATGACCAGTTAAAGAAGCATCAAACTCGAAGGGTTTCTTTAGGATCTCCCCATAAAAAGTACAAATCATAGCTTTATGCGTATATTTAGCAGCATCTACCGCTACTATTAAAATATTTTCCAAGCCAGCTGTTTGAAGAAACTTAGCCCATCGACTTCCCTTTTTTCCTTGAATATGGTTCAATAATGTGTATACCATCGTTTCATCTCCTTGTGGTGAGGGGTTTTGGAAGTTCTGTGATAGGTCCTTCCATTGTACATGAAAACGATGGTATTTTTTATTTAGCCCAACTATTTATTATACTAGGCACTTTTGTATATCGTCCAAAGATTTTTCGGGGCGTCACAGGGACAACCCGAACTGACCAGGTGGACATTTATATTACGTAGTTGGTTGAAATCAAAAGCAGCCCAGTAGAAGGTGAATTTTCTACTGGGCTGCTTCTAGAATTCGACAAATTCCGGGTGGTGACAGGCACCTTACTTGTCTAGCAATCTCTTCAATGTGACAACACTTTGTGCTCTTGTGGCAATTTGTTTTGCACCGTAGCTGTCACTAGCGGTCCCGTTCATTAGCTTTAACTTTAGGGTAACTGACACGCTGTCTTTTGCCCATGGGGCGATTTGGTTTTGATCTTTAAACTTATCTAGCTCACTTAGATCAGGTGTTACATCTGTGCCTTGACTTTCTAGGGCCCTTACTAAAAGGACCGCCATTTCTTCTCTTGAAATCGTTTTGTCTGGTTTGAATGTTCCATCATTGTACCCGCCAACTAAACCAATGTTTTTTGCCGTGTTAACCGTATGATAATACCATTTACCTGGTTTTACATCAGTAAATTCGGCAATAGTTGTCGATGGGATTTCAATTTTTAAAGTCCGTAGTAGAAATGCTGTAAATTCAGCCCGTGTAACGGTATCTTGCGGTGAGAAGGCAAACTTTGATTTCCCTCCTACTATGCCTAGCTTTTGCATCTCTAGTATTTCTCGTTCTGCCCAATGCCCTTCAATATCGTAAAATCTCGGCTGTGACGCTAAATTCATGTTGTGCTTTTGAATTTTAATTCCGGACATTCCAGTCGTGACAAAATAAACATTATTGTTTCTATCAGTTCCAACAGCTGAAGCAACATCACCATCTCGTAAATTTGTAAAGAATGGGTAGTTTGCAACTTTTTCAAAGGTGTTCCGGTGATAAATCGCTGTTCTAGAAAATACGTAATTGTCCTTCACATGAATAGGAGTGTAATCTGGAAACACTCCAACTACTGTTCCTAGGTCGTCTTTGGATATCTTACTTGAAGAGTAGAAAAGGTCATCATCACTCAAAATCAATGGTTGACTATACCCAGTAGAGAGATAGCTTCCACCTAAGTAACTTTTATCAGACAGGTCAATTGCTCCGAATTCACTAGAGCTATCTCTAGTGAGCGAAACATAAAGAACTTGGTTTAATCGATCTAGTTCCAAGGCAATTCTACCTCGAAAAGGGTGAAACCGGCCTAGGTGAATTTCTTCCCTAGTTTTCGTTTTAATATCATACTCATAAACTGAATTAGGGTGCACATTAGAGCCACCTGGCTGAGAGTAATAGATTTTGTTTTTATCAACAGCAAGCCCTTGCGTTAGGTACTCACTATCAATTTGAGTTAAGACCTTCGTTTTTACATCAATATACCCTAGTCCAACACCTGTAAAATATAGTTTGTTTTGGAACAAGACGATATCCTCGACAGGTACCTCGTAAATTCTTTCTATAGATAAATCATTCATTCTCACAAATAGAATTCTCTGCTTATGGAATTGATATTCAGTCTCTGCCCCACTTGAAGCCACATAAATATAGCCATTTGCGTCATCGACAATTATTTGGTTTGTATCGTACGGAAATTTCTTCACTAGACTGCTAGTTGCATTAGTCGTGGTTGGAAAGATTGAGAATAATAATATAAGAGCAATTATAAGAACCGCCGGTTTTTTCATTTATTTCTTCCTTTCAGGTTAATAACCTCCAAATTATACAACGCTGAAAGCAGAAAAACTGCAAAATGATGCAGATTCCTATTTGCCAATTTATACATGTGAAACAAGATTTATCGGGGGGTGACCACAGTGACAAATTAAAATAGAAAAAAAGTACCAACCTAGACCACAAAGAGCCGGGTTGGTACTTTAAAGTAGCCTATGAAACAATTATGTGAAACAAGATTTATCGGGTGGTGACAGGCACCTCCACTGCTGCTTCAATATCACCGTATGCCCAGTGTGTACGCGGTACGTCAATAAATGTTGGTTTATCAACATCAGCTAATGGGTTACGGTCAAACATGCGGTTAAGTACTTTCACAGCTTCGGCACGACTTAAACTTCCATTTGGTCGGAATGTACCGTCTTGATACCCGTGAATAATTCCTGCTTGTTTGTTTGCTGCAATTTCTTTTACCGCCCAATGTCCTTTAATGTCTGGGAAGGCTAATTGTGCCTTTACTTCATCAAGCAATGCTAATTTCTTATATCGAGCCACGATTGTCGCCATTTCTGCTCGAGTGATGACCTTATTAGGTTTAAATTCTCCCTTACTATCTCCCTTCATCAAGCCGTACTTTTTGACAAAATCAATCGCACTAGCTGCCCAATGTGTTACCTGAACATCAGAGAATGGCTGAGCTTCTACTTTTTGCAAATGATCATATCCTAGATTTCGAGCGATCATCACTGCAACTTCTGCTCTTGTAACCTTCTGATCTGGCTTGAAAGTACCATCCTCATAGCCTTTAATATATGCTTCACGGAATTTACCTGCGAAGCCTTCCGAGTGAAGGATTGTAAATGTACCATATTCGTTCACACTAAATTCCAACCCAGGGTGTCCATCCTTGTATTCTACGATCCTACCTTTGACTAAACGTTTTTCACCATCACTATGCTCGATAAATACGACAAGCTCTGTTAAAAATTTGGCGCGTTCAACCACATCTACCGGTAATTGAACATCACGTAATGGTAAAACAAGTGTAACCGCTCCACTTTGCATATTGGTTTCAACCGAAATTGGCCTCGATACTACATTTACGTCACTATTTTTAGCCACTTGCTTGACAGCTTGCTCTACTTTTAAACGATTTTCAACTTCCTTACGCTCTTTCTCTCCCTTAATTGGAAGTAGACGGAAAAACAACTCTTCTTTCGCAAAACGATCCATGAATTGTTGCGTAATAGTAAATCGAATATTTTCCGTGAAAACTTCCAAATCAATATTCGCATCTCCCAGTTGTTTGGTAGCCGCTTTAGGGATCGTAATATCAACTTGAGAGACTTCGTCTTTATCGTCTGGAATGATAATCCGTGCTATATTTTTGCCTAGTTGTAAAATTTTCTTAACTACTTCTTTCATTTGTTCCGTTGTTAAAATCACTTCATCCTTTACTTTTCGATCTGGACCCGTGATACGATTGATTGGGATTTGTTTAACCATCGTTCCGGCACTGATGTTTCCAGTCTCAATTGATCCGGAAATAACTTCTCGCGTTGGTTGACTAGGTGTCCAAACCACATTCCACTTCGCATACAACGTCACATTTCCTGTTGGGACTGTGTCGGTACTAAAATCCCATTCATTCGTAAACTCATCTTCTTTATACCAGCCGACAAAGGTGTAACCTACTCTAGTTGGTTCCTTTGGTGCCGTTATCTTTGTTCCATAGTTTGCTTGGATTGGCTCTACGTCACTTCCACCCTTGCTATCAAAAAATACAGTATATTCATTAATCCCATATTGGGCAGTGACCGTTAAGTCTCCTGTCACCTGAGTGAAATCCTTATCCCAGCCTGTAAACGTATAGCCTTCTCGGGTTGGATCTGCTGGCGCAGTCGCTCCTTGGTTATGAGCTACCGTTTCGGTTTTGAGTTCACTTCCGTCATGGTCTTTGAAAATTACCTTGTAGGTCACTGGTTCCCACTTCGCATAGACCACCGTATCCATGGTAATTGGTGTTGAAAAATCAAAGACCTCATCAAGTAAACTATTAGTATACCAACCACTAAAAATATAATTCTCTTTTACAGGTGGTATAGATGGTTCAGTTGCAGTTTCACCATGATATATTTTTTGTGAAGGAATAGCACTGCCACCATCAACTTCAAACGTTACATGATAGAAATGAATGATAGTAATGGTTGCCGTATCAGATGTTGCACTAAATGCTGTAGTCAGACCGTTTACTGTAGTATCGGCTATACCGCCAGCCGTGCCGGATGTTTGGTCCCATGCTCGGTAGCTAAACCTAGGGAGCGTTTCATTTGCCCCACTTGGAACAAATCGTATAAAATCTGTGTCCCTAAGCAACATTGAGTGGGCGCCACTTACTAGCCCAACTTTTTCCCATGTTGTACCACCATCTATTGAATACTCCCATGTACCATTCCCTGAAGCAGAAGTGATTGCAATACCTTTCAAAGCTCCTGGATCTTCATCTGTGATTGATTCCCCAATGATAGATGCGATTGTTTGTCCCGCATTATCTATGTCATCAACGCGAATCGAATGTAGAGTTGGGCCAAAAGGAGTTAGAACTGGTGCCGTGTTAAGAGTAATAATCTGCATGGTTACAGATACAGTAGCCTGCTGAGCTCCTCCTGAACCTGTATTTCCTAGATCGTTAATATTGATTGTTAGAATTACATCGGATACATCATTTTCCGCAGTTACGTACATAAGTTGCGATGAAGCAATGTATGAGTTTAAATCCGCGATCGATCCTAGTAATTTTATTTGAGTGCTATTAGAGCCACTTACTGTTACTCCACTTCCTGTATTACCAAAAAATTTCCCTCGAGCTACACCAAAAGTTACTTCAACAGCATTTGCACCAGCATCTATATCTGCAAAAGAAAACTCTGTTAATGGATTAATAATATCCTCCGTAATAATAAGTGTAGATGGAGACTGTATTGTCGGTGCATCATTCACAGCTGTAACCTGTATTTTTACAGTTGTATGAGCTTGCTGAGCCCCTCCTGAACCTGTATTCCCTAGATCGTTAATAGAAATCGTTAGGGTGACATCAGCTACATCATTTTCCGCAGTTACATACATTAATTGCGAAGAAGCGATATAAGCATTTATATCAGCGATCGTTCCTAGTAATGTTAGTTGAGTGCTATTAGAGCCAGTTACTGTTACTCCACTTCCCGTATTAGCCGAGAGTTTTCCTCGAGCTACACTGAAGCTTACTTCAACAGAAGCTCCACCTGCATCTCTGTCTGCAAAAGTAATCCCTGTTAACGGCGTACTAACATCCTCCGTAACAACGAGCGTCGGTGGAGACAGTATTGTTGGTGGATGGTTAATATTTTCAATAGAGATCGTAAAAATATGGTCCGCAGTAAATAATTCACCATCACTCACTTTAAACTCAAATTGATCGGCGAATTCGTTACCATTATGTTCATAAAAAATAATCTCATGATTGATATCTTCCTGTGTAAAAGTTCCACCAACTTGGATTACTGTCTCACCACGCTTCAACGTTCCTTGTGAAGGAATACTATTCAACGTATAAATAATTTGATTAGGATTCGATGCGTCATCATTACTTTCTAAATAATCCCGTGTCAGCTTGCTACTCTTAAATTTGTCTACAACTAACGTTTCATTCGTAGCAATCACTGGGGGGGTGTTTACTCCCCATTCAATTGTTTTAGTTCTTGCTTCACTTAGATTATTTTCCTCATCTTTCACAACAAAGAAAATCGTTCGCTCTGATTTATTAGGAAATGTTGAAGAGTTAACATAAGTAACTGATCGTAATAACTCCTGATAGGTTTCTAAACTAGCTGCACCTGTTATTGTTAATTCCCGAGTGCTAGCGTTGTATACTGCCGCCATACCTTTAGAAGCTAATAAACTAGCACCTGTTGCGGTTATACCTAAACTTTCGCTCACTCCATCAGGAGCGTTAGATAACGTGATAGATGCCGCAATTAAATGATCAGAATCTGCATCCGATAATTCAACCCCTGAATCAATGATTGTACTATTTTTACCAAAAGCTAAAATCGTGTTTCCAGGACTAGGTGTAATAACAGGTGGTTTTCCTCGCGTGACAATGATCGTATATGTCTTCGTGCTTTGATTTTGAGCTGTAACAACGATTTCAATGGTACTAGACCCATGACTTAATGGTACACTTGTTGCTGTACCACTCGTTACTGCACTTCCTTTAATTTCGATCGTTGCCGTAGGATCTGCCACAGTCGCTGTAACATCAACACTGCTTATATCCTTCGCTACGTTAACCGCATACTCAGTAATTGTTGGATCAAAATCTGGTGTTAAGTTCCCATCACTTATGGTTAAGTTACTTAAGTCCGCATTACTTGACCCTGCTCGCGTGACTGTAATTTTGTATAGTTTCGTTATTGTTCCGTCTTGTGATGTAACCTCTATGGTAATTTCATTCTCTCCTACATCTAAACGAATTGCTTGTGAGGAATTTCCGTTCACAACAGTTTGACCATTTACACTTACACTTGCATTAGCTACTGTTAATGTCGGTGTAACTGAGATCGTTTCTATATCATTTCCTACATTCACTTCATAATCTGTCGTATCGGATTGAAAGATTGGATCTAATAAGCCATGACTTAAAGACAAGTTTTGTAAGGTTGCATCTTTTGCTGGATTATATAAAATTCCATAAGCTTCAAATTCTACAATGGATGCCCATAAATTGTTATTTTGATTACCTTGATCTATCGTTAACCGTAAATAGCGTGCATTAAATTTTGGAATGAATTTATCAACTCGTCCAGCCGTATTGTTCGTTACGACATCAACATTTGTCCAGGTGTTTCCATCCTTACTACTTTGTAACCGAAACGCTCGTGGATTACGATCTGATGGAAACCCTATATGTCCCATTCCAACAACTACGTATCGATCAATCGTATAAAAGTCACCTAGATCAACCTGTAACCATGCGTTTGCAGTAGAAGTATACCATCGGCTTGCGTTAGTACTGGAACCATCAACCGCATTAGTTGCTCTAAATGGCAATGTTTCGCCACTAGCAGTAACTGTTTTTGATCGCACTACGTTTTCTTGTTGTTGTGCTTGATTTTCTTGATTATTTACAAATAAAAGCATGAGTAAAAAAATTAGTACCAATGAAATCATTTTTTTATTAGTTACATACCTAGTCAAACTCCTACCTCCTATCTAGTAAAATTTCATATAAATTGGTTAATTCCGGGACGGGTAAATTCCTTGTAAATTGATATAATACTCCATCCCCGGCACTGGAGATAACCCGCGCAAATCTGGTAAGGCAAAGGTCGATTTTCCATCACCGCCATAATTTATCCCGATTAAACTAAATAGAGCTGTATTTTGAGCAAGGGGTAAAAGCTGCCCTTCACACCTAACCCAACCTTGTGGTGCATAATTAAAGGCAAATAATTGAACTGTTCCTATATAAGATTCTGAACTAGCTGCAAGGACAGGTTCGTGCTGTGTCTTTGTTAACAAATAGCCAGCTAAAATACTGAATGCTAGAACAATAACTACTAATAACCGTTTCATTTTATTCATTTTCTTTCCTCCCTAGTTTTAATTGCGAATTGGAAACATCCCAGGATCTACTTTTATATAGTAGTACATCGATGGTAATGGCGAGGCTAGCGGTGTATATTCATTCCCCATATTCGGTAAGCGAAATGTTTGAACCCCATCCCCCCCGAATTTCGTACCAATTAGATTAAATAATATTGGATATTGATCGATACGAAGCAGCTGTCCTTCACACCTAATCCAACCAATTGGTTCAAAATTAAACGCAAATAATTGAACGCTTCCTATGTATGACTCATTTCCTGCGGCATGTGCAGGTGTTATGCTGTCATATTTAGCTAGTAGATGACCCGCAAGAATTCCGAATACGATCACTGAAGCAAAAAGTAAACTAGTAATCTTTTTCACATTTTTCCTCTCCTTAAAATTAGTGTTTTTTCACAGAAGCTCTACTTGTTACGTTTTCACCCCCTTCTCGCACTAAAAAAAGGCAACACAAATCTTCGGTCATTCTACCTGCTGAAGATGTGTCACCTGGTGTCATTGCCTGGTCCCAATCATGGATAAACTGGTCCCGTTCACTAGTAATACCATTTAAGTAATTAAGTAATTCTAGTTAATTGAACCAGTTTTTAACTTTATTGGCTTATAGTTCGACGGGGCTGATCCTTTTTCCTCTTAATGAAGCTAACTAAAAGAGTACGTGGGAAAATTAAAAGCAGCCCAGTAGAAAATGAAATCTCTACTGGACCACTTCGACAAATTTCGGGTGGTGACAGGCACCACTATCCTACTGCTTTCAAAAACTTTGTTAGCAATGCCGCTGTTTCAGCGCGGTTATTTACGGCTTTTCCACCAAAGCTTTCATTAGATCTACCTGTCATAACTCCCGCTTGAAGTAAGTATTCGACGTCAACTCTTGCCCAACTTGATATATTGTTAGCATCTTTGTAGAGCGAGAGTTGCTTTGTAGTATCTAACTTGGCTTGATCATACTGAACATAGCGTAACGCACGAGCAAACATGGCTGCTGCTTCTTCACGAGTAATCTCATCATGTGGACGGAACTGTCCATTAGATCCTCTAATAATACCTGTTTCAACTGCAGGCATTATATCTTTTACAAACCACTCTGTACCCTTCACATCTGAGAATTGACCATTATAGATAGTATCAGAAGTTAAGCCTAAGCTTCTTGTGATAAGAAGTGCTACTTGAACGCGTGTTGTTGCGTTTCTTGGCTTAAATTGACCATCCTCAAAGCCTCTAAAAATATACTTTGAAGCTAGAGTCTCAATCGTTTCCTTTGCCCAATAATCAGCTGTAATGTCTGGGAAGGTTACTGTATTCTCTACAATCGTGTATTTGCTATTCGTTTTACTTTTGAATATCGCTCGGTTGCCATCAAAAACTGTAGGCACAGGACGTATTGAACCATCATCCATTAATTGAACAGCTGTTGATGTTTTGGCATTAAAGACTTTCTCACCAACGATTTCCCTTTCAACGAACGCATTAAAGCCTTTTAGCTCCACCTCTCGTTCACTAGTTGAAGCATAAACTTTAAATTCAACAATCTTTGCCACAACTTTTAATTTACCTTTTGCAACTGCACCTGAAGTATCTGTTGTTTCAATCATAACAATTGATATGACAAGATCTTCAGCATTCCCTCCCAATTGTTGCGCAAGTTTATCTACATTGATTTCCTTGACCGGCAAACGATACGCGACATCCTTCGTATTTACTTCTATTTGTGCATTTGAATTCTTAGAACTTACCAACTTCACCGCTTGAGCAGGAAGGCGAACATCTACTCCTTCTTTCGTAGATGAATCTAATTCAATCGTCACCTTATCTACTCTTTCACTCTGGTTAATCCATTGAGTAAACTTTTCATTATTAACCTTAACAACCGCTACGTTCTTGCCATTTCTTTTCTCAACAATGATGTCATAGACACTCTTTGGCAGCTTTGATCCAAGATCGACATGAACCGGCGGAACGGGATTAGAAATTGGTGGAGTACTACCGTCTCCGCTCCCTGGGTTAGGATCAGCATCCCCTGGAGGTGTTCCTTCACCCGGGTTTGGTTCTTCGTCCACAGGTGGTGCGCCTTCACCCGGGTCCCCATAACCCCCTTCAAACTCCGTACTAGGGTCTACTTGAACATTTACGTTGTCAAGGTTGATATGACCCCAACCACCAGTTGCCTGATCAACTACTTTAATGTATAGCTCCTCACCAACGTATTCTGAAGCATCCCAGTATACTCTACGGTATTGTTCAGAATTATGGCCGGTTGCTTTCATTAGGTATTCATCGTTTGAGGCTCTTACTAATGCAACATAAAGCTGATCAGGTATATTGCCTCCTGCGATTAGGAAGTCAATATTACCATTTCCACCTAAGATGAAGTTTTGTGACTTCATGACTCCTGTTGCACCATCGCCGCCTCGATCAGGATGGAATCCCCAATAGTGATAATGGCTTGGATCGACAGAAGTGTGAGCTTGATTAAATGGACCACCCCAACCCCAATCATATTGCCCCGTAATGTGCGCGTCAGTAAACGCATTTCCTTCTACAACAACCCAGCCTGATAAATCTCCTGTTTGGAAATCATGGTTAGGCAATGTTTTATAACTTGGCACTGCTTCCTCTGTCGGCCAATGGGCTGGAACAGTTGGACCATATGCTGATTGTAATTCCCATACTTCCATTGACTTAATTGTTACTTGGCCTTCTTTACTCCAGAGTTCTAAGCCTAGTGCGTCAAAACGTGTAGGATACACTCTAGAAGTTATGCTCCTGAAGTTATTGGCGTAAGCTTCTACCATTGAGCGATCTAAATAAATATGAAGTCTTAGATTTTCTCCATCAAGCTCCATGACATCGCCATGTACACCTTTTCGGACGTCTGGATCTAAGCTAGATTTATTACGATCAATCATATACGTTGAGTTTTCATAGTTGTAATAGATGAGTGTTTCTTCTTCACCTTGTGCACTCTTACGAACTTTAATTCCAAACTCACTTGCATCTTGATTTTCTACCACAAGGATGATTTCTAGTAAATCTCCTTGAACTGTTGACAATAATTCGTTTGCCTCTAAGACACTTTTATTCTCAAAAGATACGAGCTGTTGGTTACGTAGACTTTGTAATTCTTTTATTGGTTCAATACCTAGTTCACCGTTATGACGTAGTGTCAGACTTAGAGGTAAACCGGCATTATGTGCCCAACCCGCATCGTAATGAGCTTGTTCTGATCTTCTGTCTTGGGCGATACTAAATAGGATTGAACGCCCATCATGGTTAACAAACCCACTTGGTCCTGTAAAATGCTCCCCAAAATCAAAGATTTTTGGTTCAGTATGATCAGGTGTAAATGTTAGCGTTTCTTTATCCCAAGTACCAATCCAATGCCAGACATATTTCACATTGTGTGGACTATAGCTGCCATACCAAGGATTGATTAGGAAAACATGTTTACCAGTATCATTTCCATCATTGTCTTTTAAAGGTAAAAATACAGGCAGCTCCCAAACTTGGCCAGTCTCAGGATAGTTGCGATAATCTCCTACAAAAAACGGCTTTTGATATGTCCAATTTACCAAGTCAGTTGATGTATAAAGTAAAGCAGTACCACCAACAGATTGATCTCCATTTCTAATACCTGAACCAACTAGTTGGTACCAAGTATCACCATCTTTCCAAACGTATGGATCTCTGAATTGTCCATACCAAACTTGACCTTGTTCAGCAGGAAGATTCGGTGCTTGAACAGTCACTGGTTGGTCATGCATCTCCCAATTCGGTAGGTTTACATCCCCATCTACAGCAAACGTACTTCTCGCAAGTCCTGTCATTTGATTCGGGAATTTACTATCATCGCCAGCTGTAAATAATAATACAGGTAGACCATTTTCATCAAATGTAGCATCGCCTGACCAAACACCATCTGGCGTCACAGAGTTTCCTTCTGGAGCAAGAGCTACAGGCATATCTTCCCAATGTATCATATCGTCACTAACTGCATGCCCCCAATGAATGTGATTCCAATAAGGACCTTGCGGGTTGTGTTGATAAAAAATATGATACTTACCTTCAAAGTAGAAAGGTGCGTGTGGTTCATTCATCCAATGCTCCGGTGAAATAAAATGGTACTGTGGACGATGACGATCTCCGTCATAACGACTACGGTCCATCTCTAAATTCGGTACTGGATGCTCACCATTTTCAAATGAACTAGCATAACTTGTATAAATCTCAATTACTTTTTCCGAACTAAAGGTACCATTATGAATTTTCAACTCATCAACCAAACCATTGAACATATTCGCTGTAAATGTTCCGTTAATAACAGCTGCTTGATTATGTTTACCAATTAATAATGGTTCTGTTGAAGGTGCAATGTTTGCTTGAATTGGTGTTCTTGTTTCTCCAACTAGTTCACCATTTAAATACAGCTTCATCACACTATTTTGTTTATCAAAGGTGGCAACGATGTGTGACCATTTAAATTTTTCCAATGGTTTTGCTTCATCTGCCCACACTTCCACCCACTCTCCATTTATACCAGCTTGGAAAGACCAGCTTCCATGTCGGTGCATCCCTAGTAAAAATCCTTCATTTTTACTCATATTGTGTTGATTTACAATGACAGACATTTTCCCTTCATTACCCCATTCGTAGGCTCTAGGTGCAACCCATGCCTCGATTGTCAGTGCATCTGTCACTTTTGCAAAATCGTTAGCGTCTCTTTGGATAAAAGTAGAATATCCATCAAATAAAAGAGCATTTCCAGAAACTCCCTCACGCCAAAGTGGATCTGTCGATGGCTTATCAATTGCTTGATTAAATACATAATGAACGTTGTCTTCAACGTTATTCACTTGATCTAGGGCTAGATTTCCTTCTGCTTCATCAAATGACCAATGAGCAATTTTACCATGAGTAAGTACACGGAAATCATCGACGTTAATATGAGACCACCCACCTGACTCATCATTATCAACAATTAATAGGTAGAGTTCCTCGCCAATATATTCTGAAGCATCCCAAACTACACGATGATAATTTTCCGAGTCATCGAACCACTCATTCGTTTGCCTCATTAACTCTGTATCGTCAGAAGCACTCATTAAGGCAACGTATTGGGTTTCAATGTTATTTCCTCCACCAATTAAAAAGCTGATTTCTCCAGTACCAGCCAATACAAAGTGGCTAGACTTAATCTTTGCAGTTTTATGGTCTTTCCCCCATAGATGATAATTGCCTTCTTTGTTAATTGGCTCAGGGTGCCAATAATGTACCTCAGAAGTTACATCACTGTCATCATACGTACCATCGAGAACTGTCCATCCCGTTAAATTACCTGTTTCAAAACCAGGGTTTAAAATCTCGTTTGGTATGACATCTTCACTTGAATTGTAGACTTGGAAATCATCAACGTTAATATGACCGAAGCCGCCTGAATGATGGTCAACAATCTTAATAAACATCGGTTCACCAATATGCTCTGAGGCATTCCACGAAACTCGTCGATATTGCTCTGTGTTTCTACCTGTTGTTCTAAACAACTCTTTCCCATCAGTTGCTCTAATTAGTGAAACATAAAGATTGTTTAAGTCTTGGCCACCGCCAACTAGAAAATTAATAGAACCATTACCATCTAATTTAAATACACTTGACTTCATAATTCCTGTACGTAAATCAGAACGATCATCTCGTTTTGCTCCAGCGAAGCCCCAAGCATGATACGTTCCTTCATGATTGAACGGGCCTCCCCAGAAGTTTGCCTGGTTAGAGACAACACCTTGAAATGCACTTCCATACGTTACCCAACCAGTAGTATCCCCTGTTTCAAAATTTGGGTTTTCAATGGTTGTAGGTAGTGCATCTACATTCATTTGGCTTGGATAATGCCCGAAGCTCCGCTTAAACTCATTTTGATACCCAGGAGTAAATTCAGCTTTATTTAACTGGTAAACTTCTAGATTCTTGAGCTTGATAACACCTGTGTCTCCAAATAGTTCAATATCTTTACTGTTTGGATCCGGAAAAATTTGTTCTGTAAACACTAACTCTCCGTCGTTTACAAAAACTTCTACTGATGAACGATCTACGAAGATATGATATTTTAGTGTTTCTATAGATCCGTCAAATGAAGCAGAATGCTTCGCTGCAAAATCTTCGTGAAAATTAACAACACCAGATTTTTTTCGGTCGACATACACAGAACTACCATCAAAACCGATCGTCGTATATTGTTCACCTTGTTTTCTTACTTTAAAACCAAATTCGTTTGCAGTTGTTTCGTTTAAATCAAATTCTGCAATAATTTCAAGTGTATCACCTTGAATCGTTGAAAGAAGTGTACTGACACTTTCAACCGTTTCGTTCTCCCAGCTATATTTTTCCCCACGTAATGAAGTTAGTTCGGTAACAGGTGCTTGCCTAAGTGCAAATCCACTATCCGTTTTTACTAGTTTTAACTCACGTGGTAGAGTCATTGCACTTCTCCATGGACTTGTAGGTGTATTACCAGCATAACGTGGTGGACTCATCCAACCAATTAAAATGGGACGATCGTTTGGTGTATTACTCCATGTAACACCAGCATAAATATCTGCTCCATGATCTAACCAAGTAATTTCATTTTGATCCGCGACAAACTGCTGACCATCAAACTCACCTACAAAGTAACCCATACCCTGGCCGCCTGTTGGGCCATTAGCAACACTTGTAATTAAGACCCACTTGCTAGAGTCAGGATTTCCATCTCCAGTAGTATCAACTGGCATATAGAGAAGATCCGAACATTCCCATATTCCGAGGTCAATCCCTGTAGGGTTGGTAAACCTGCTTACCTTATTCCAATCTTTTAGATTTGTTGATGTGTAAAAATCGACTTGTTTCCCTGAAGCAATGACGAACACCCATTGGTTTGTATCATCATGCCAAAAGACTTTTGGATCTCTGAAAACTCCGTCGCCACCATTGCCGAGCTTCAACTCATTAGGCATTTGGATCACAGGATTGCCTTCATATTTCTCCCATGTTCTTCCTTTGTCGTTACTATAGGCTAACCCAACTGTTTGGTTGTCATTACCCAGTTCGTAAGAAAAGATAGCGACAAGAGGCGTCTGACCGGCTATCCCAAAGCCACTTGTATTGTCTTTATCGACAACAGCACTCCCTGACCAAATAAAGCCATTTTCATCTGGATAAAGTGCAATTGGCATGTGTTCCCAATTGACTAAATCCCTACTTATTGCGTGCCCCCAATACATCGGACCCCACACTTTATCAGTAGGATTATGTTGATAGAATAGGTGATATTCACCATCAAGATAAACCATTCCATTTGGATCATTCATCCAATTTTTTTCTGGACTAAAATGAAATTGTGGTCGGTATGCCTCATCATAATAAGATGCATCTGGACTGCCACCACCAATTGGCTCTCCAATAACAGGAGGTTCTTCTTCTGTTGGAGGCGCATATAAACTAGTAGCTAAAATTCCTTCTGTAGGAACCGCTTCGTGATAAGTAAAGAAAGCATCAGCAAAAATTACACCCCAGTCATTGACTGCTTGATCTACAATTTCAAGGTAAAGATCAGTACCTACGTGAACTGATAAGTCAGCTCGGTACTGCACCATGTTTGCTAAATTCATGCCTTGGTCAATATGAGGGAAATGACAATCACAAAACTCCGTATTCCCATATTGTGCTACGAGTTCATTTGTGCTGGCATTATAAACATTTACATGAACCAGGTCTGTGTTCTTACCGCCACCTAGCCTAAACGTGATCCAACCTGTTCCACCTAAAGTAAATGTCGATGAACGTAAAATACCGGTTTTATCTTCACCAGTTTTCCAGCCACTTAAGAAGTATTCACCTTCTTTATTGAAGGGAATTTCCTCTGCCCACCAAGTGGTTTCGTTTGAAATACTTTCATCTCCGAATGCTTCGCCCTCAATAACTGTCCATCCTGTCAAATCACCCGTTTCAAAACTAGGATTAATAATCTCAAAAGCTACCGAATGATTTTCTTCGTTTGCAAGAGCTAATGCTGGAAAGAATGTTTGCACAACCAAGAGGAGTGCAAGTAACACAAACATTCCTTTGTTTAATGGTTTCTTCCATGATTTTTTTACTTTCCATGTAACCACATGTCTTCCTCCTTTTAGAAAGCGCTGCCATTTTATTTTAAAAAATATAATGTTTAACTTAAGGTAATCGATTGCGTAAACGATTACCTTAAGTTGTAAAAGAAAAGGTAGTTTTGAGATACCCTTCTAAGATTACGTAATTTTAACTTTCAGGAGAACATAACGTGTAACAAAAAACTGCCATATAGCTAATGCGCTAAATGCATAAAACGGCAATAGGCCCGGAAACACCCGATACAGCTGGTACATTATAAATACACCAACAATCCAAGCTAGAAAGAATATAGGGTGTGTTACACCGAGGACAAATCCATATTTAAAGCACCGTTTTACAGATAACTGTCGAAATTGTACAGCAAGTGGAAAAATATACATGACTGTCATCAAATAAAGTAATGTCAGTAGTAACATCCCTGCAGTAAAGACAACACGTAAATGCTCGTTAAACTGTGGAAGAATATAGTAATTTACTATTAGTATTGTTCCTACAGTAATGAATAGTAGTCCAAGGAGATTGCCTTTTATGAATGATCCCTTCCATTCATTTAGATAAGTTTTAAAAATAGGAAACTCTTCTTGGCTCATCCACTTTTTAACTACTACTAGCATTGCCATAAACGCAGGTCCAACACCAAATGCTACTATTCCCAATAACGAAAACAAAACGAAAAGGATATTCAAATATGCCAGACGCATGGCCCATTCACTAATTTTATAAATTCCATCTGCCATACCAGTCATGATCTGAACCCCCTATCGCTTTATCGCCACGTCGTTTTTAGTCGGTAAAGGTTTAGAGAAATAACGTTTACTTCGCCACCTTTTACATATAACTCCACATCTTGCCCTTCTTTATCAGGAAAAATTAAATTTGTAAGAGCAATTTCGCCTTCATTTGCAAACACTTCCACTGACGATGTATCTACTAATATTCTTAATTTTAACATTCCATTAGTTAATGGTAAGTTAACTATATTACTACCTTTAAAATGCTCACTGAAATCATGTTCACCTGAGCAATCACGATCCACAACCAAGACTTGCTTTTCTACATCATAGCCAACTAGTGTTTCCTGTTCCATTCCTGACTTTCTCAATTTAAAGCCAAACTCGGAGGCAGTCAATAGTTCAATTTCAGCTTCTATTTCAAATAATGTTTCCTGAACATCAGCGAGTAAATTATCGCATTCTCTTCCAACTTCATTAGCAATTTTGACTATTTCCGTTCGAATAGTCTCGATTTCACGAATTGGCTTTTGAACTAGTTTTACCTGTCCATCACTCATCGTCTTAAGCTCAACTTCTCGTGGGAAGGACATTGCACTACGCCAAGGAAATGTAGGTACATCATTTGCGTATTTCCAATTGCTCATCCACGCCATCCAGATACGTCTTCCATCCTCCTCTGGAATATCAGAGAATGACTGAGTAGCGTAGAAATCTTTCCCATAGTCCAACCATAGAATTTCACTAGGTGCATGATCATTTAAGAAGGTTTTCCCGTCAAATGTTCCTAAGAAGTATTGTCCACCTGATCCTCCAGCAACTGATCCATCCCCTAGATCGACTTGTAACACCCATTTTTTCTGATTGGGATTTCCGTCAACAGGTAATTCAAATAAATCTGGGCATTCCCAAACACCACCATGAGCGCCATCGCAACTGCCAAATTCACTAACGAATTCCCATTTTAATAGATTAGTAGACGAATAGAACATCACCTTTTGGCCTGCCGCTAACACCATTACCCAGCGGTTTGTTTCTTCATGCCAAAACACCTTAGGATCACGGAAGTCTTTAATGCCCAGATTTTCAATCACTGGGTTCCCAGCATATTTAATCCACGTGCGCCCTTTATCATGGCTATAAGCAATACTTTGTCGTTGCAACTCATCTTTCGTATGAGTAAATATCGCGACTAACCCAGACTTGCCTTGAAATAACCCTGATGTATCATTCCAATCTACAACTGCACTACCTGAGAAGATGGTTCCTAATTCATCTGGTTCCAGACCGATCGGCAGGTGCTCCCAATGAACCATATCACGACTAATTGCGTGGCCCCAGTGCATCGGTCCCCATTTTAGGCTATGGGGATGATATTGATAGAATAAATGATACTCCCCCTCATAATAGACCATTCCATTTGGGTCGTTCATCCAATTGGCTTCAGGGGTAAAGTGAAATTGAGGGCGATATCTCTCCGTATAATATGTTGTCTTTTGTTCCATTCCTTTTGTAAATGCCATAATATCACTCCTTACAATATACATGCCATCAAGTTTTTCATTTTAATGACAGTACTTCAGTTTTAGTTGGTAGAGCTGCTATAGCTCCCCTCTTCGTAGTTGTAATTGCTCCACATACGTTTGCAAATCTTAGGATATCACTAAGTAATTCTCTATTAACGATCAGTTCATCTAAATCCTCTAACTTCGTCATTTGTTGGCTTAACTGAAATAACAATCCACCGACAAACGCATCACCCGCACCTGTTGTGTCCAAAGGCTGAACAGGTATGCCTTCTACATTTCCACTTGTTTCATGCGTATAGTAGGTGCAGCCTTTTTCTCCTTTAGTGACAAGAATTAGCTTCACAGAACCTTTGAATAATGAATGGGAAGCTTCTTTTTCATTCGGATGATTCGTTAAAAACAAAAGCTCTTCCTCACTAATTTTTAGGATATGGACATGAGGAATTTGTTTCATAATTTCTTTTTTTGCCAATTCAGGAACTTTCCATAAAGGGAGCCTGATATTTGGATCAAAGCTTATGATTGTTTGAGATTGTTTGGCTAGTTCAATTCCCTGAACTGTCGCCTCTTTTACTGGCCCTTCAATTAAAGAAACAGAACCGAAATGATAAATTAGGGCCTCTTCAAACCACTCTGGTTTTAGGTCTTCTTTTTCTAAAAGCATATCTGCTGATGGCTCGCGGTAAAACATAAAATCTCTTTCCCCGTTTTTTTGTAAGGAAACAAACGCTAATGCTGTCTTGGCCTCTGTTGTACTAAGAAGGTAATCCACTGAGACACCGTTGTCAGTGAGGGTTTCAATTAAGAACTCACCAAAAGGATCTGCTCCAACTTTTCCAATCATGGAAGAGTTCCCACCTAATTTAGCAATCGCTGCACTAACATTCGCCGGTGCTCCTCCGGCAGCTTTTTTAAACTGAGGAACATCCTTTAATTGAACTCCGTTTTCTGTTGGCACAAAATCAATTAATAATTCACCTAAGCATAGGACTTTTGACAAAATCATTTCCTCCCTCCTAGACTAATTTTTCGACCCAGTATGAGTTAGGCCTTCAACATAGTATCTTTGTAAAAACACAAAGATCGCAAGCATTGGAACAGTCGCAATGGTTAAAGCTGCCATTACCTGCCCCCACCTTACAGGCTGTTGGGCAAAAAAGTACTGTAACCCAATTTGGATCGTTCTCATGCTTTCATCATTTGCCACAACTAATGGCCACAAGAAATCGTTCCAATGGTTAACAAAAGTGAAAATAGCTACTGTTGCAAATACCGGTTTTGATAAAGGAATAATAATTCTGAAAAATATCCCTATTGGGGTACATCCGTCAATTCTTGCAGCCTCTTCCAACTCCTTAGGAAAGCCAATGAAAAATTGTCTGAACAAGAAGATCATAAACGCATTAGCAATAAAAGGAACAATTAAGCCTGTGTAAGTATTTACCCAGCCAAAGTTATGCACCAAAACATAGAGAGGCAAGAAAATACTTTCAGCTGGAATAATAATGGTAGCAATGATTACCGCCATCCAGAAGTTCTTTAAAGGAAAGTCCATTCTAGCTAATGCATAACCTGCCATTGAATTTACAATTAGACCAAACAGGATAATGCCACATGTATAAATTAAGCTGTTTCCTGTATACCTAAGTAAATCAACACGTTCTAACGCTAACATATAGTTTGAAAAATATGCAGTTACGCTATCATAAAGCGGTGGAATAAAGACATGAATTGATTTCATATCTTTGAAAATTTGCACATCACTCTTCAACGAAGATACTAACATCCAGATAAGTGGAAATAAGAAGATAACTGCTAAAAAGGTCATTATCGCATATTGGATCACGAGTTTTGCCATACGCTGTTTCTTCATTGAACGGTAAGTAGGTAATTTCATGTTCGTTTTTGGTTGAATGTTCAAATGAATTACCCCCTATCCTCTGTTAATAATTTTCTTTGAGTAAGCGATATGATTAAAACAATTACGGTGAAAAGTACAGCGAGAGCTGAGGCGTATCCTACATCCCGGTAAGCAAAACCGACCTGGTATGTGTAATAAACAAGTGATCTAGTTGAACCAAGTGGTCCCCCTTGTGTCATGATCATCGGTTGAATTAGCAATTTGAAAGCAGCAATAGTGATTGTAATGATAATAAAAATTGATACATTTTTAAGACCAGGCAGTGTCACATTTTTAAACTTTTGCCAAGCATTTGCACCATCTATTGAAGCTGCTTCATAAAGGACGCCAGGAATTGTCTGCAATCCAGCAAGGAAAATCAACATTTGAAAACCTGCTCCTTGCCAGACTGACATTGCAATGATTGAATTCATTGCTTGGTTGGGACTAGTTAAAAATGGTTGTTTGGCGAAGCCTAGGGACTCTAATACTTGATTGAAGAAACCTTCGTTCGGATTGTATAGAAACGTCCATAAAATTGATACAACTACTAACGACATGACAACAGGACTAAAGTACGCGGTTCGATAAAAAATAGTAAAACGGAGCTTTTTATTCACAAGTAGAGCTAACCCTAAACCTACAGCGGTTTGAAGCGGAACGACTAGGACTACGAAATAAACAGTATTTTTAAATGCTGTCCGGAACTCGTTATCTGAAAAAGCATATGTAAAGTTCTCTAGTCCGATAAAGCCCTTTTTCTGGGGGGTTAGTAAATAAAAATCTGTAAAACTATAATAAAATGCCATTGCCATAGGATAGAGTAAAAATAACGATAATAAGATGAGTGCTGGTAAAAAGAATAAATATCCACTAAGGCCTTCTCTCCACTTTTGCGTTGATAAAGTTCGTTTTAAATTCTTTATCATAACTTTCTTCACTCCTAGCTTCTTTCACTAATTGTGATGGACCGGGAAATGTCATTTCAACCGGCCCATCTAGTAAACTTATTATTTGTTAAATCTTGATAGTTCTCTTTCAATTCTTGGAACGAAATTATCTAATGTTTTTTGAACGTCCTCACCTAATGCCGCCGCTTGGAAAGCTTCAGCAAATAACTGTGTAAGTACTGGGTATGCAGGTGTTTGTGGACGAGCTTGTGCTGAATTAATTACTTGATCTTTCATTATCTTTTTAGGTTGAGTCTCATACTCAGCCATTTCCGCAAACGCTGACTTACGAGCAGGAGGCATCCCTGTAACTTCTGAAAGACGAATTGTAGACTCTTTATCTGTCATCCAAAGCATAAATTTAGCAGCTTCTTCTGGGTGTTTTGTTTGGCTAGTTACTGCATAAGCCATGCTTCCAGATGGAGATTTTGCCACTTTACTACGTGGGTAAGGCATCATTCCATAATCTAAACCAGCGTCTTGTGTTGAAAGTGCAATCCACGGACCACCTAATGCCATTGCCGCATTACCTTCTTCAAATTGCATTTCTGACGGAGAAATACTTACTACACCTTCAGCAAATAATTGCTTAATAAATTCTAATGCTTCTACCGTTTCAGGACCATTAAAGTATCCTTCAGCAGTCGTTCCATCTGGAGAAAGTAGATCTCCACCGTTTGACCATACGAAAGGTAATCCCATGTAAGTCATCCACTCGCCAACACCATAGTTCATAAATAAGTTAAGTCCATAACGATCGTTCGTTGTTAATTGCTTTGCTACTGCGAAAAACTCATCCCATGTCCAAGCATCTTCAACCGATGTTGGTGCTTCAATTCCTGCTTCAGCAAAAATTGCTTTGTTATAATATAACATTACGGATGATTCCATTGCACCAAGAGAATATAGTTCTCCATTATAACTACCTTGTTCAAGAATTGAGTCTACATAGTCAGCTAGTTCTTCATCTGTATAATATTGACCTACAGGCATAATTACTTCAGACGCCGCGTAGCTTGCTACAAACGGTCCATCTAATTTAATTAGGTCTGGTAAGTTTCCAGCTACTAGTGCTGCATTAATCGCATCGTTATATGAGCTACCTTCATCAATGATTGGAGGTGCAACATCAACGCGAATTTTCCCTTTATGTGCTTCATTAAATTCAGCAGCACGATCTAAGTAAAATTGAGTCTCTTTTTCATTTGTTTGATGGATCCATAGTTGTAAGACAACTTCTTCCTCTGTTGCCGGAGTTGTTTTGTCTTGATCGCCATTGCTACTAGTTTCTTCCTTAGAAGAACTACACCCAACCACTAATAAACCAGCTACTAACGCCATCATTAAGAACATAAGTAATTTTTTCATAAATAAATTCCCCTCTTTTCTTAGGATTAAGTTTTAATCTTACTTACAATTAAGCTTAGAGTCATCACCCTCTCAGTTTAATAGTTGGAAAATGTAGGTAATCGTTTACGTAAACGATTACGTAAAATTTATAATGAGAGATTTGCTCTCATTTAAATTGAACCCCTAATGACAAATTCTGTTGATAAGACAATCCTTTCATTTCTTGCTCCCTTATCTTCAGCAATTCTTTTTAGCAGTAAGTTCACTGCTTTTTCACCTATCTCAAAGGAAGGCTGTTTAATCACTGATATTGGAGGCGTCGTCACTTTCATCCAATCATAATCATCAAATCCAATGAGGGCAACGTCATCTGGAACTCTTAACTTATGATCATTTAAGAAGCTTAAGGCACCCATGGTCATAATATTATTAGCGATAAAAAGAGCAGTTACATTTTCCTTTTTAACTAATTGTTTTGCTATTTCATAGCCTGAGTCAAGACTTGGCTCCCCTTCTTTTATAAGATTGGGATTAACACTAAGACCTTGTTCAAGAAATGCTTCTTTATAGCCTAGTAATCTATCATCACTCGTTGTCAATCCTAAATAACCAGTGATAAAACCGATTTTCTCATGACCCTTTTCGAGTAACGTCTTAATTGCTTGATATGTACCTTGCTTACTATCAGCAAGTACAGTGTCTCCAGTATAGCCTTCGGGTATCCGATCAATAAAAACGACTGGATATTCATTAGAGAATACATTTTCATATTGTGTAATGTCTTTACCAGTTGGTGCAACAATTAATCCGTCAATTAACTTTGAGTTAAATAGTTTGATTTGCTCAACCTCTGTCTCAAAATCTTCGTGAGAATTACTTAAGATTAAATTATAACCTTCTTGTTTCAGGTAGGTTTCAATACCGTTAGCAATTGACATAAAGAAAAAGTTGGAGGTATCCGAATAAAGCATCGGAACTATCAGTCCGATTATATTAGATTTCCGACTCCTTAACCCTTTGGCCATTAAGTTAGGCTGGTAATCTAATTCCTTCATTGCCTGATAGACTTTGATTTTCGTTGTTTCAGAAACATACCTTGTTTCATTTAACACATGGGAAACAGTTGCTGTTGAAACATTAGCCAGTTTTGCAACATCTTTAATACTTGCGTTATTCATTTTGACTCCCCATTTTTTGATAGGTTTAACGCTTGCGTTTCGTTAGGTAAACGTTTACGTAATCGATTAACTAAAATATAATTGAAAGCGTTTTATTTGTCAATGGTCATTTTAAAAATATTTGTAGCGGTGCCTGTCACCACCCGAAGATTGTGGGAATTTGTCGAAGATGTAAGAGGGTTTCTCTATTGGTGCAGTTAATGTCAATAGCAGAATATGTTTATATATTATTATATTGCGGTGTCTAAAACACTCGACTAACTGAAGATGTTTGACTTGGTGGCATTCTGTTCCCAACAAACTTGTCAAAGTTTAAAAAACTAAAAGTGCTAAAATCAAGAGCAGCCCAGTAGAAAGGGAATTTCTACTGGGCTACATCTAGAATTCGACAAATTCCGGGTGGTGACAGGCACCTTACTTAGTTTCCTCGAATATCTTTTTCAATTGCCTTATTGATTACCTCTATGGGAATTTCCATGAGGTTGTGTTCATTTAAACTATTAACTTCAATATAGTCGTAAATTTCTCTTATGCGGTAGTTGTTTTCGCCTTCATCTATATATATCTCGCAAATTGATAAAAGCCCGAATTGTTGACTCCCCTTATCCAGTAAAAGCACTAAATAAACATTGGAATTTTCATAGGATATCTTTCCTTCAATTTGTTCTACATTATATTCTAATAAAGATGTAATCCACCTTAATTTCTTTATTTGGTTATCAATTTGTGTGTAATAATACACTACTAAATCTTGGTTTTCACCATAGAACTGATTTCCTTCCATCAACTGATGAAGGAATTTTACATTCATATTCTTAACTTGTGCATTTGTCAGGTAAAAATCAGTCCAGTAATAGTCAAAGGTTTTATACCATTTTGAATTGTCCTTCCAATAGAAGGTCGTACCATTACCGTAAAATTCAACAAATGCTGGGTCTCCACTCTGATAAACTAATGAGGTACCACTAGTGCTAATTAGGTCAATTCCCCAGTCAAAATCGTCCTCAATTTCTTCAATATCAGTAAAAACATGGCGAGAATAAGAGAAGCTTTCAGCATTTATATTCTCTTCTAAAAGATCTTCAATTATTGGAATTACTTTCTCTCGTTCGAATTCAATGTTGTCGTCACTCAATATTGTGGTTTCTATCAGGTTATGTAGTCGCTCCGTGTTACTTTTCTGAACAGATATTGTTTGCCCTGTTCCACAGCCTGTTAGTAAAATTCCGATCAATATTATTAAAAAACGTTTCAACACACCAACCCCAATCATTATAATAACAATCAACAGATTTATTTTAACATAAGAGTTTTCGGGGCGTCACTGTAGGGAGCGGTGCCTAGTATAATAAATAGTTGGGCTAAATAAAAAATACCATCGTTTTCATGTACAATGGAAGGACCTATCACAGAACTTCCAAAACCCCTCACCACAAGGAGATGAAACGATGGTATACACATTATTGAACCATATTCAAGGAAAAAAGGGAAGTCGATGGGCTAAGTTTCTTCAAACAGCTGGCTTGGAAAATATTTTAATAGTAGCGGTAGATGCTGCTAAATATACGCATAAAGCTATGATTTGTACTTTTTATGGGGAGATCCTAAAGAAACCCTTCGAGTTTGATGCTTCTTTAACTGGTCATAATCAACTCATCAGTCAAATTGAAAAGGTAAGTCAAGAGACTGGGAAACAGTCCATAGTTATTGGTATTGAAACGACGGGACACTATTATGAGGACCTAGTTCGTCATTGGCAAGGGAATAGTTACTATGTTCGAATAATAAACGCAGCTACTACATCTGAAGAGAGAAAAGCACTATTAAACCGCTCTAAAACTGACAACCTTGATCTATTAGCTATTACACAATCAGTGATAAACGGTCGTGGAACAAGTAGTGAACTACCTTCAGGATCTGTGCATGAGCTTCAAAAGCTCACAAGAGCTCGACGCACAATCGTCCAGGAAAAGACAGCTCTCCAAAACGAAATAAGAGTTCATATTGATCATATATTTCGAGAATTTCAAGGAATGAGTATATGGAGAGATGGTAAACGAGTTCATGTTCAACCCTTTGAGAAACTTTTTGGGAAGGCTGGCCGCTATTTGATGCGTCATTTTATACACCCTAGCGATATCATTAACCTAGGTGTTGATGGATTAAGAGAGATATCGATTAAAGAAAACCTTAAGATACGCGATTCTTCTATACAATTACTTTTAGAATTCGCAAGTAATTCCATCTCAAGACCAAAGGAAGAGTTAGAAATTGATCACTTTTTACTTGTTCATAAGCTAGATCGGCTGGAACTAGTAAATCAACAGATTGATGAAATGGAACAGAAGATTGCTAGTTTATTCATTGAAACAGAAGGTGCTGTCTTGTTAACTGTACCAGGAGTTGGACTAGTGACTGGTGCGGAATTGTATGGCGAAATGGGTGATATATCGGATTTTGACCATGCAGGACAGTTAATTAAAATGGCAGGCACGAATCCTATTGTAGTGCAATCTGGCGGTCGAAATCCGACTTATCATTGTATCTCTCGAGAAGGAAGGCGTACATTTAGAAATAGTGTGTATCAAATAGGAAAGTCACTTGCCATGCACAATCCAAAGATGAAGAAACAATATCAAGAAATGAGAGATAGAGGCAAATATGCAAGACAAGCGTATATAGCCTTAGGAAATCGCATGATCCGTTTAGCCTTTGCCATGATTCGTAAACAAACAATGTATCAATCAGAAGAAGCAGATTATACTTTACTAGCTGAATTGACCAAGAAACTTAAAGCCCAACATGTTAAACGCTTTTACACAAGATACTTTGCAGTATAGATTACAACCAAAGTGTAAGTAAATATAGTAAGAAACATTGATAAATAGAGTGTCCCTAGGACGTCAGATCACATCGAATTTTGTGCCTGAGGCAATATTGACCTCGCGTGACAGCGTTATGGATCTTGTCCTATAAATACGAATAATACGTGAAGACAAAGCTTAAATAACTAGGTGGTATCCCTATAGGATGAAAATGCAAGATCCTTTCACGTTCTAGAGACATTCTATGATATAATTCTGTGATAGTTGAGTCTTGAAAAAAATGGAAAACGAAGGCTTATTTAAGTCCGCCTCTTTAAGGGGAAAAGATCTACTTGACCTTTAAAGCATTATACGCTGTCACCACCCGAAGAATCTTGTTTCACGTAATGTTTCATAATAGACTATTTTGTCGGTTTCTGCCTTCTTTAAATTATTTCAGGTCAACTATTTCTCTACCCTAGCTGACACCTTAAAAACCTTAACATCACTTGCATTGCTGCACGTTAAGATTACTGGGTTAATTTCAATTATCATAGATTGGTCAGAAAAACAGCTGGTGCTATTGTCCGATGGAATTACTAGATATACATCTTCATAATCAACAACTGCCTTGGTGCTAGGTACAACAGAGTCAAATAACTCAAGAGTTTCATCCTTAATTATATCAACCATTATAGTAGCCTGACACTTACCCGTTTTAATTACCTTTGTATATGCTCCGCTTGTTAATAATTCTAGTAATGTAGTTTCCATTTTTCATCCACCATCCAATTTTCATTTTTTTGACCTTCACTATATAAATACAAAGTCATTGGAAAAGGGGTGGGAGATTTTAATAAAAATTCCAAAATTTTTTTTAAAAAAAAAAAAAAAAAAAGCCAGCACAACATGTGTGTGCTAGCTTTCGAGGTATTAGTTCCCATATTCAATCAACAACAACATTTGATCTAGCATTTTAACCATTTGACTTCTGGTTGTATGTTCTCGTGGTGCAAATGTACCATCAAGTTTGAGGTTCGTTAAACAGCCAATCCATTGTCCGTCCCCAATAAGCAACCGTTCCATCTTAGCAATGTGGTGGTCATCACCAGCCTCAACTTGTATGACTGGATTAGTTGGCGTAGCTTCAGTTTCAATCTGCCAACCTACGACAATAAATAAGAGAGTTATAAGTAATGTTTTGATAGTATTCATCTTCTTCTCGGTTCATAAAGTCTATTAACAATAAAAATATCAAGAAAAGAATGCATTAAAATAATGGATTCCATTGGAATTTCGGGGTGTCACAGTGACAAATCATAACATACGATACAAAAGAAATATAACTTTCGTACTATAGGAGGGCACCACGTTGAGTAAGTATAAATCCTCGCCAGACCAATCTATGAAAAAAGATAAAAGACCAAATTTCCTCATTATCCTTGTTGATGAGGAACGCTTTCCAACCTGTTATGAAAACGAAGATCTGAAAGAATGGCGTAAAAACCATTTGAAAACTCAGGAGCTTCTTCGAGAAAACGGTATGACATTTTTAAATCATTATATTGGAAGTACCGCTTGTTCACCTAGTAGGACAACGCTTTACACTGGCCAATATCCTTCCCTTCACGGTGTCACCCAAACGACAGGTGCAGCAAAAGGTGCTTTTGATCCGGATGTTTACTGGCTTGATCACAATACAGTCCCTACTTTCGGTGACTATTTTCGTTCTGCAGGTTATCGAACGTTTTGGAAAGGGAAATGGCATGCTTCTGATGAGGATCTTATAGTTCCGGCAAGTCATAATGCAATGTTGAGCTTTAACCCAACAACTGGGGTCCCTGATCCTGAAAAACAACAGCTTTACTTACATGCAAATCGGCTAGACTCATTTGGTTTTGATGGGTGGATAGGTCCTGAACCACATGGATCAAACCCACGAAATTCAGCTTCTTCTGCTGCGATTGGGGTAAGTGGTCGTGATGTCGTTTATTCTGAAGAGGTTGTTCAATTAATTAACTCCCTAGAGGATGAAGTTCATGAAAATAATTATAAGCCATGGTTAATTGTTTCATCATTTGTAAATCCGCACGATATCACCCTATTTGGGCTTTATACACAATTACTACCAACATTTAAATTTTCTGTAGATCCTTCTGTTCCTTTTATCCCACCAGCACCGACAGCAAATGAAAACCTTCTTACTAAACCCTCAGCCCAAAGTAATTACCGCGATGTATATCAACAAGCATTACAACCTACACTCGATACACCTTTTTACAGACAACTATACTATTCACTTCATAAACAGGTTGATGACGAGATGTATAAAGTATTTACCGCTCTTAAACAGTCGATTTTTTATGAAAATACAATTGTTGTATTTACTGCAGACCATGGTAGTCTAGTTGGAGCCCATGGAGGATTATTTCAAAAGTGGCATAATGCCTATGAGGAAGCAATTCATGTTCCACTTATAATACACAGCCCTAACTATTTCGCTGACTGTAAAGAAACGGATATGCTAACAAGTCATGTGGACATTTTCCCCACTCTATTAGGACTTGCCGACATTGACGTTCAGAAGGTCCAAGAGAAACTGA
Source organism: Anaerobacillus alkaliphilus (assembly GCF_004116265.1). NCBI lineage: Bacteria > Bacillati > Bacillota > Bacilli > Caryophanales > Bacillaceae > Anaerobacillus > Anaerobacillus alkaliphilus. The sequence continues at coordinate 68,514 of NZ_QOUX01000026.1, forward strand.
AAAAAGATCATACAGAGGTCCATCCCCTAGTAGGTCGAGACCTAACTTCGCTCATTAATGGAAACGCCGAATTTACCCGAGGTGATGAGGCTCTTTACTTTATGACAGACGATGAGTTTTCAAAAGGTTTAAACCAATACACTCTAACTGGTCAACCATATGAAGCAGTTAAACAGCCTAACCACTTGGAAACTGTAATCGTCAAACTACCCACAGGTGATAGTAACTCAAATGAAATCTGGAAGTTCACACGTTATTTCGATAATCCTCAATTTTGGAGTGACCCAGGCGTTGAAGATGTTGAAACGATTCAGAAAAAAGGCACAGATATTTCAGAGGATCAACAGGCAGCTATTTGTCTCACAACCACCAAAACGAATCCAGTCCCCAATCAATTCGAGTTATATAACCTAACAAAAGATCCATTAGAAGAAATAAACCTTGCACACCCTACACTTGAAACACCCGAATTAAAAGCAATTCAAAAGCTCTTAAATAAAATTCTTCAAGAACAACGTAAACAAAAAAGACTTACTCCTACTAGTGGGACGAATTCATAAGACAGTTAGTGTGGTTACTAAATGAGGTTCTTCCCGTTTGATACTGATACAAATTACCATAATAGTGTCTTCCCTACTAGCTTTTCAAAAGCTAACTCGTTACTAAAACGTTAAAAACCCAGCAGCCAGTGAGCATTTTATTTTCTGGCTGCTGGGTTTTAATTTAATTATCGTTCGACAAATTTCGGGTGGTGACAGGCACCACTCAATATGTCAAATACTCATATCTAATGTTATACTGCGCATCGATTGTATACTTTAACCCAGACTCGTCTAATGCCTTTGCTAGTGCTAGTCTTTCTCTTATTTGCATTTCATTAATTTTGTTTATTGTTGCTTGTAGCTGAATTTCATCAACATTATTAATTTGTGAGTTTAGTCTTAATAAATAGATGAAGATTACAATCTCTTGTGATCGTTGTTTAAACAACTCGTCATACTCCTCAAACTTCTTTGGCGGTTTTATTTCAGTAAGCTGAATAATCTTATCATTTAAGTCCGTCTGAAGTTCTAATAGTTTAGCTTGATAACTACTTGAGGTATAGATTGTATCAGGAGTTGGCAGTGCCTGGTTCAGCGCTTTGTAGAATGGTTCATCAAACTGATTTGTCATTTCTAGGTAACTAACAATTTTAGAATGTTGGCTCACTGTTAACCCATTATACGCTGTCTGGAATAGTCCAGATAAAGGGTACAGTAAAAATAAAAATAGTAGGATAGCAGAGCCATAACCAACATTCTTTAATTTTTTTCTCTTCCTAATAGTACTGTATATGTGATCATCAGCATCATATCCATCTTTTTTTAACTGTTCCATTTCTTTTCTAAAGTTTTTCTGTGTTTTAGTAAGTGACGCCATCTCTAAGCCTCCATACATGAACAATAGGTATATTATACCGATTTATCAATAGAAGAATCTAAATCTTTTATTACGTTAGGCTTACTCTGCTTTCATTGTATATTCAATAAATCTCTGTCTTCTCTCGTCTAAGCTTTCTGGAAAATAATTTAGTAGAATTGTTGTGTCTAAAAAAGGCGGGGGATCAATATCTGAATTTGTATAGTAGTACATGCTGCTGTAAGGATAGAGCTCTGGAGACGTCACCATTTTTGCTTTCAACGGATTTTGGTGTATGTATCTGCTGACTTCCAGCATACCTAATGGATCAGAAATGATATCTGAAAAAAAACGTTTTTCAAATACGTGCCCGGTTAACCCGTATTTGGTATTAAAATAATTTGCATAACGTTTATTGAGTAAGGACATGATTTTTGAGATAGATTCTTCTGTGGAGCGGACCTGTAAGTGAAAGTGGTTAGTCATTAAACAGTAGGATACAAGTTGTAGGGGATATTTTTCATATATTTCTGTGAGGATATAAAAAAACTCATGAAAATCATTTTCTTCATAAAAAAGTGGATCACGCCGGTTACCTCGACAAACCACATGGAAAAAATAATCTGGAAGCCAAATACGCTTTGCTCTACCCATCGTAACTACCACCTAACTTCCGTAATACAAGCATTTTCTGGATAGAAATTCTATTTACTTTTGCAAACAACAAATACACCTCCTAGTGAAATGAAATATTGATAGGGTTAACAAACAGTAATAAATAAAAGGTAAATTATAGAAAATGAAGGCTGAGGAAATAAGAAGAATAAGCGGGAATAGATATCTTGCTACTATTATAAGAATATAAGTTATAGGCTGTCAAACACTAATATCACCGACAAATTTCGAGTAATTTCGGGTAGTGACAGGCACCAAAACAAGGTAGCCTTAACGGCTACCTTTAGTACTTACTATTCGACATATTACGGGTGGTGACAGGCACCATTATTTCCTCACCGTTATGCTTTGGTCGTCGCTTTTATAGTCAACCTTTGCCTTTAATTGCTCAGATATGAAACGCAATGGAACGAAAGTGCGGCCATTCTTTATTTCTGGAGCCGCCTCTATCTTAGTTGCTACACCATTTACAGATACAGTCGTGCTTCCTGGAGTTAATACGATTGTTTTTCCCTCTGTATAAACAGTGATCTTATTCGTTTTCTTATCCCAACGAACGTTGGTCCCAAGATTTTCACTCACAAAACGAAGTGGCACTAACGTTCGGCCGTTTTTTAGATACGAAGGGTCCGATAGTAGACTAGCATTTCCATTTGCGATGACTTTGGAATTATTTACAAACATGACTATCTTGTTCTCATAATTTGATATCTTTGAGTATTCAACATAAACCCCTTTTGCTCTTAAGGATTAAATGGTTGCTACAGCTTCTTTTCCGGTTAGATGGTTGTCACGAATTTCCACTCTTGTTAAGCTCGCTATAGATGTTAGTGCACTTATATCAAATAGGTGGTTGTGTCTTAAGTCTAAGTTCTGTAGCTGCTGTAAAGTCTTTAATGGTGCAGTCGTATAAATTTGGTTTTTTGAAAGATTTAAGTACGTTAGTTTAGAAAGACTTGATAACCCATCAATATTAGAAATCTTATTTTCCGCTAGATAGAGAGACTCTAAAGATGTTAACTTAGATAGAGGTCCGATATCTTCAACCTGGGTGTTTCTCAAGTACAAGGACTTTAGGTTTTTTAAACCTTCTAAATTCCTAAGATCAACAGGGCGTTTTGTATCATCTATCCCCAACCTTTTTAATTGGACAAGCCCTTTTAAAAAGGAAAAATCAATAATTTCCGTTGAAGCAAGATCTAGACTTTCAAGTCTTCTCAAGTGTTGTAAGGCAGACCCATCAGATAGTAAATTGTACGATAAAGAGAGTTTCTTTAGTTTCGTCAAAGCTTCCAGTGGTTGAGCTCCTCCACTGATTTGATTACCCATTAGGTATAAAAATTCTAAATTCGTGAGCTTTTGTAACGGTGTAATATTACGAATTTCATTTGACAAAAGGTTTAAGTTTTTCAGTCTTGTTAGCCCATCTATTGGTGAAATATCAGCAATCTTATTACTTCCTAATTCTAAAATTTCCAAATTCGTTAGACCTTTCAACGGGGTGATATCCGTTATTCGGTTCGAAGGCAACCTAAGTACTTTTAGTTGAGGAAGGCTTTTTAATGCTCTTAAATCTTTTATTGAATTGTCGCTAATTTCTATAGTAGTTAATTTAGATAGATTTGCTAATGGGGATAGATCAGAAATATCATGGTACTGATCAATTACCAGCGTTTCTAAATTTACTAAGTACTCAATTCCCTTTATACTTTTTATTTGTTCCGGCTCTATGTGATGAGTGGTGAATTCTGCACCTAAATAGGCTAACAAATCACTTGTGTTAATTTCAGTCACTTTTTCAACATCAGATTGTCTAACGACTCCTGACGGTTTATTTATGTAATACCGAACTACCTTTTCAAATACACGATCCTCGAAAACAATTGTCGGCTGTTGTTCGGCTTTTGTTATCTGAATGTTTACTTCTGTGGCTGCTTCTGTAGGCACACTACTGAAGGCAGCTAGAAAAGCTAAAGAAATACTCATTATAATTTTTTTCATCTTAATCACTCCCATGTTGTCTCTTAATGACCAATAACTTCTACACTAGTAAAATAAAGTGAATAAATCACTAGTTAGTATCTTATCACTATAAGAAATAAAAGAGAATTTAATATTGGAGAGGGAGAGTTAAATAAACAAAAAGTACCAACCAGCCTACTTGAGGGTCCGGTTAATACTATATTCGTACACTACCTCTTATGAAACATACCGTGAAACAAGATTTTTCGGGTAGTGACAGGCACCAATTACTACATTTAATATTGCACAATTTACGACAAAGTTCTGCTATAATTACACTATACTTACAAAATGTTACATATTTACTACTAATATATTATTCAAGCAATCTTTATATTTGGGATCGAAAGGTGTAGTATGTCTTTTCTTAAAAATGTCTTCAATATCTTAACTGATAAAAGAGAAATAACAGAACCTGTAGTCTATAAAGAGTTTAATGATAAGTCTAATTTGGTAACAAATTTAACTCGGTTAGCAGAAATTAAAAATCCAAACGTTGATATAAAAAAAGTAGAAAGTCATTTGAAGTTATTTTCCATAGGTCAAGCTGGAGAAAAAAACGTTCTTTATGAACTGCAAAATTCAATGTTACCATTTATTGTGTTACACGATGTATACGTTGAGTTTGAGAGTTATAATGCTCAACTAGATTTTATAATTATCACACATAAGTTTATTATGGTTCTCGAAGTTAAAAAGCTATTTGGTGATATACACGTTACTGATAAAGGCGAATTTCAAAGAGTGATTAGAAAGAATAATAGGGTCGTTAATAAAGAGGGTATGTATAGCCCAATAAATCAAGTGGAAAGACACGTAGCAATTCTTGAGAAGCTCCTTAAAGATAAAGGAGTTATAGAGCGTTGCCCAATAAAATATTCTGTTACTTTTGCAAACCCTAAAACGATTTTGGATATTTCTAAAAACGCACCAGCAAATATACAATCTTCTGTAATTCGTCATGACCAAATCAAAGTTTTCATAAAAAATGAATTAGAGAAAAAATCACCCGTGTTTATGTTAGATCACCAAGTCTATGAAATAGCTAATACAATTCTAAAATACAGTAAAGAAAAACCATTTAACATTGAGGATTATACATTAGACTTACCTCAGAAATCGCATAATGATCTAACAAGTGATACAGCTAATGAAAGCAGAGGCAATACTAATACTAATACTAATACTAATACTAATAATGATGCTGTTTTAAAAACATCACTAACCGATTTTCGTTTAAGACGTTCTAGGGAACTTAAGGTAAAACCGTACTATATCTTTACCAATAAAATATTAGATTGTCTCCTAGAGAAGAGACCTCTAACACTAAATCAACTTTTAGAGATTGAAGGTTTTGGACACAAAAAAGTAGAAGAGTTTGGGGAGGATATATTATTTATTATTAAAGATAATTATCCGGAAGATAACTTACCAGTTAGCCAATCGACTGGAGACTCGAAGGACAAAGATACTTCGACTAAAATGGAGTCAAAAGTTCCCTCAAAGTCAGGGAATCTAACTGTTGAAGAAATAAGGTTAGCTTTAACTGCTTTTAGAACCAGTCGTTCAAAAGAGATAAATGTTAAGCCCTACTACATCTTTAACAATAATACTTTAGAAGCCATTCTTGAAAAGAAGCCTGGATCTATTAATGAGCTATTAAGAATAGAGGGCTTTGGACCAAAGAAAGCTGAAGAATTCGGACAAGAAATCTTAGACATTATACTAAATAGTAACAAACTTTAACCAAAAGAAGGACTGTAGAATAAAATTCTACAGTCCTTCTTTTATTTTGTTAAAACATCTCCCCCCGAAGTGGGGGCAGGTTTAGGGTCTGACCACCGTACTCTATGAAACATACCGTGAAACAAGATTTTCCGGGTGGTGACAGGCACCTAAACAGGCACCTAAACTAAACTGCGTAACTAGTTCCAATAATCACTAATAGAATGAACAACACTAGAATTAACAGAAAACCGCTGCCGCCATGAGTAGGTGCAGGTGCAGCACATCCATAACCATAAGCCATTGGAGCACCATAATGCGGCATAGTATCCATTGCTCCAGCCACCATTGTAGGTGGTACATTGGCTCCAGCCATCATATTAGGGGGTAAGTTAGCATACATATTCTCAACTTCCTTTCGGGTGGGTTAGTTTATTTCACTACATTATACTCACCTATCTGGAATATGAACCTGTCTCCCTGATAAATGGGTGGATGTCACCGTTTTTCATGCTTACTAGTATCGATGCACTCTCTAACACTCAAGGTATATAAGATCGGAGCCTATATCCTATATAAACCTTAGTAATTATTTAAGAAAAACCGATACTTAATACTGGAGATGGAACAAAGATTATGGTGTATGACAATTTTATGCGCTTTATAGTTGTTACGGTTACCACTTGAAGCAAAAACCTTCTGCACCGTTGTAGGAGAAATTCTTGTAATTAGATTTTCTATGTAGGCAGATTGCCTACTCTCTGGATGTCTTTGTGAATTTAAAAATTCTATCACCTGTTCAGCAGTCATAATACCAAACCCATGACCAAAGAACGTTCCATCGCTCAACACGACAGCGTTTAGTCCTCGATACCATGGTGCATACGGATGATATTCAGGATTATTAAAATACACAACATCTCCTGGCACATAATTGTCTGCATTAAAGTAGTGATATTCTAAGTCAGGATCTGTATGCCAACTGTATAAATAGATATTTTGAAAATTATAATCGAAACGTTCTCTCCCGATACTTTTTAAGATGGCCTGATAATAGATAATGATGATTGCCGTTGCGCACTCAAATCCATACAGTTGCCCGTTTCGATTAATATCTAAAATCGCATCAGATGGTCGCACACCTTGCCGCAACAAAAATCCTCCAGCACTCGTCAAATTCCAGTATGTAGGATTACAACGAGCATTTTCAAAAATCGTAAATGCCGCATGACTCTCACTCATCTCCTTAGCGCTTTCCATGATATTTTTTCTAAGGTTAATTTCAAATCTAAGCTCATTCATGGAAAGATAGGTAAACAATTCAGGAGAATCATGCATTTGTTGAATGATTACTCCTTCTACCTCGCCAAAGTCCATCGTACTTTCTAGTGAAAACGGCCTGCCAGCTACTTGTATCATGTCATTCCCCATTTCCTTTAATTCGAAGATGGCTTCTTCGACAAATATGTTCCCTAACGCTTTGGCAACTATATTTAAATTTATATGTTAAAGAGGTGGATTACTTGCTAATGAGTTTTACTGAAAGAGCATGGGATGAACTGTCCCCATGCTTCCAAGATTTTTCGAGATGTACAGTGACATAAATTAAATTGTCAACTAAATTCATTCTACAAATACCGGGGAGTGACAGCGTATAATGCTTTAAAGGTCAAGTAGATCTTTTCCCCTTAAAGAGGCGGACTTAAATAAGCCTTCGTTTTCCATTTTTTTCAAGACTCAACTATCACAGAATTATATCATAGAATGTCTCTAGAACGTGAAAGGATCTTGCATTTTCATCCTATAGGGATACCACCTAGTTATTTAAGCTTTGTCTTCACGTATTATTCGTATTTATAGGACAAGATCCATAACGCTGTCACGCGAGGTCAATATTGCCTCAGGCACAAAATTCGATGTGATCTGACGTCCTAGGGACACTCTATTTATCAATGTTTCTTACTATATTTACTTACACTTTGGTTGTAATCTATACTGCAAAGTATCTTGTGTAAAAGCGTTTAACATGTTGGGCTTTAAGTTTCTTGGTCAATTCAGCTAGTAAAGTATAATCTGCTTCTTCTGATTGATACATTGTTTGTTTACGAATCATGGCAAAGGCTAAACGGATCATGCGATTTCCTAAGGCTATATACGCTTGTCTTGCATATTTGCCTCTATCTCTCATTTCTTGATATTGTTTCTTCATCTTTGGATTGTGCATGGCAAGTGACTTTCCTATTTGATACACACTATTTCTAAATGTACGCCTTCCTTCTCGAGAGATACAATGATAAGTCGGATTTCGACCGCCAGATTGCACTACAATAGGATTCGTGCCTGCCATTTTAATTAACTGTCCTGCATGGTCAAAATCCGATATATCACCCATTTCGCCATACAATTCCGCACCAGTCACTAGTCCAACTCCTGGTACAGTTAACAAGACAGCACCTTCTGTTTCAATGAATAAACTAGCAATCTTCTGTTCCATTTCATCAATCTGTTGATTTACTAGTTCCAGCCGATCTAGCTTATGAACAAGTAAAAAGTGATCAATTTCTAACTCTTCCTTTGGTCTTGAGATGGAATTACTTGCGAATTCTAAAAGTAATTGTATAGAAGAATCGCGTATCTTAAGGTTTTCTTTAATCGATATCTCTCTTAATCCATCAACACCTAGGTTAATGATATCGCTAGGGTGTATAAAATGACGCATCAAATAGCGGCCAGCCTTCCCAAAAAGTTTCTCAAAGGGTTGAACATGAACTCGTTTACCATCTCTCCATATACTCATTCCTTGAAATTCTCGAAATATATGATCAATATGAACTCTTATTTCGTTTTGGAGAGCTGTCTTTTCCTGGACGATTGTGCGTCGAGCTCTTGTGAGCTTTTGAAGCTCATGCACAGATCCTGAAGGTAGTTCACTACTTGTTCCACGACCGTTTATCACTGATTGTGTAATAGCTAATAGATCAAGGTTGTCAGTTTTAGAGCGGTTTAATAGTGCTTTTCTCTCTTCAGATGTAGTAGCTGCGTTTATTATTCGAACATAGTAACTATTCCCTTGCCAATGACGAACTAGGTCCTCATAATAGTGTCCCGTCGTTTCAATACCAATAACTATGGACTGTTTCCCAGTCTCTTGACTTACCTTTTCAATTTGACTGATGAGTTGATTATGACCAGTTAAAGAAGCATCAAACTCGAAGGGTTTCTTTAGGATCTCCCCATAAAAAGTACAAATCATAGCTTTATGCGTATATTTAGCAGCATCTACCGCTACTATTAAAATATTTTCCAAGCCAGCTGTTTGAAGAAACTTAGCCCATCGACTTCCCTTTTTTCCTTGAATATGGTTCAATAATGTGTATACCATCGTTTCATCTCCTTGTGGTGAGGGGTTTTGGAAGTTCTGTGATAGGTCCTTCCATTGTACATGAAAACGATGGTATTTTTTATTTAGCCCAACTATTTATTATACTAGGCACCAGATTTACCAGATCTATATCTCATTTTTAACATTTAGAATTTTCATAGCTTTTTCTCGATGATCTAATAAATCTAACCACCATGCACGAAACAATGCATGCTTTAAATTTTTTCTTGTTATATAACTCATAGGTTTATCCTGCTTTAAGTAAGTTCGAAGAACACGAGAATGGGGACAAATTGCCAGTGCAATTTCAATTAAAACCTCGTCTGGTTGACCTTCAAGGAGCGAACCAAACGATTTCTTAGGCTTACCATTTAAAAATTCTCGGATAGCTTTTGCTATTCGTAACTCAGCTATATTTCGAATTTGCGCAGCACGAGAACTGGAAATTCCAAATTGTTCTCCCATTTGATCAAGTGTTAACTTCTCACCTTTCAATCTATACTGAAAATCTAGTATCGTTTTTTCTCGTTCATTTAAACAGTCTCTATAATGAAGATAAACCTGAATAAACCTCTTGTATTCTTCTGAAGTTGGTTCCTTAAGAAAAGGGTAGTAAGGCTTTAATTTACCAATCTTAGGTTTATAAGATGGACCATAAATTGAACCTATCATATCTAAATAAAAAAGCATATCTTCTTTGGTAATCTCTATTTCCCCCATAAAAATACCACCTCTGCTTAAAAAGTATATTACGATATGCATAAATATTTTAGCATAGTTTATTTAATCTTCAGCCAACTTTCAAATCCCGCTGCCTTCACTTTCTTAAATACTATCGACTTATAGGAGAAGGCCCACCTGCATCACGTAAAATACAAAATGGCTTGAATATAATGCTTAAAGAGGAAGTTTCCTGCTTTACCTTCATTCTAAGCAAATCAGTAACTTCCCAAAATTTCATTCTCTATAACTGAGCATGTTCTCTTTTAACTTTTTATTCCGCTCATCCTCTTTCAACTTCGAGTTCCAGTATTCAACAAATGCTGTATAACCCTGCTTTTTCATAAAATAAGGCAAGAGTTGCTCACCACGGAGTTTGTATGACTGAATATTTGTCACACCATCCCGATAAGCCTTCTCCATTCGATGGTTGCCATCGATAATATTAAACTCGCCTGGCTGGACCTCCGCCTGAATGACCGGTTTATTTACATCAACTGTCGGCAAGTGTTCTTCATTTACAGATGCATGGTAATGAGTCTCGAACCAACTACCCACATCAATTGTTTCCTTCTCAACTTTTAGTGTTCCATCGTGAATATGTTCAGTTATCCTCGATATATTAAAATTAAAAATGCCGTTCGGAAAAAATTCATCACCTTCATAAGAAGGAAGCGGAGTATATTCTTCGTTTAATTTGATCTGTCTCTTATGTCTCATCTGAACCTTCCTTTTACTGAATTTTACTATAATATAAGAAACTTTCTCACACAGTTAAATCGGGTGTAGCGCATTTTTAAGTTTACTATAAAACGTAAATCATTTTTATATAAAGACAAATTTGTTAAGTTACCAGCGTATGCTACATAAAGGGAATTTTGGTCTTTGTTTCGTTACAGGTTAGTTTTCTGAACCACTACCTTATATGGCACAAATCAAATGAATGTAGGTCTACCTAACCACAAAAGTCGATATTGCATATAGGTAATTTTGCTTATATAATCAATTTAAGTAGTTATTCTCCAATAAGTAACATACATACAAAAATTGAAAAAGGCAAACCCATTGAAAAGTGGCGACGCAAAACTAAAGGGGCTAAGATCTGTTGATTAAGCCAGCCAGTTACCGATTATTTGATAGTTTTCTTGACTAATCGACTATTCGGTTAGTCTTTTTGCTTTTGGTAGAATTTCTATCCCGAACTATACTTATTTAAAAAAATCTAGGTTTTTTATATTAAATATTAACCTTTTAAACAATTACACTTGAAACAAGATTTTGTAAGTTTCCCCTTTTAAAATATATAAAGCTAATCCATAAGGAGTGATTGTTATGCCAGCTATTGCTAGTGTTGAAGAACTAAATCAGGCACACCTCCGGTTAAAAGGTATCCGAAATGAAAACCCTGACTTCTATGAAAAGCTACAGGACCTTTTTCATCGTGCAAACCATTTAAATATCAGACCTGGCTACATCTGTAGAACTATTACTGAAGATGATGTTGAGAAGTATCTACCAAACCATTTAACCAAACCAAAAATCCAGAGTTTTAACTTCCTTATATATCAGTTAAAACATCAATTTCGATTAGAATACAAAATGTTTTATGATTTTCTCATCGAACACCGATATGTTGGCTACGAGAATATTAGAAAATTACTTTTCGGAGTACCTCCGGAGTTAGTTAAAGACGGGTATTACCTATAATTTGATTACAATAGAAATAACCGCTAATCCATTAATCGTGGGAGCGGTTATTTCTATTTTGCTCAAGTTCTTGCCTTCTCTTTATCGACAAATTTCGGGTAGTGACAGGCACCTCCCTCCGCTCAAAGGGAATATTTGCTACTAAATTTACTGTACGAACATAGGTTGAACCGTCCCAATTCTATTACCCTAATAAAATATAATTATGATTACTCTGAGTGGAATAGAGTATCATCGATTTGGTAACATTGGGTATTTTGGGGTCCATATCGAATTGAAAATTTCTTTAATTTTGAAGAAAGTGATGGAGTCTGGAACAGTGTAACAAAAACAAACGGAAGAAGCTATTTTGGCTTACGTTAATAGATTGCGAGATATAGTCTGCTAACAACAGATTGGTGTTGACAGGAAATAATTTCTAGTAATAAGATTAATATGGTCTTTTATTAGATTAAAGAGATCAGGTAAATAAATATGAGCTTTGAGGAGAATTGCATGAGAAAGTATTTATATGGATTTTTAATAACTGTGATAATTTGTGGAGGTCTGGCTTTTCTAAGCCTAACCAACAATGAAGAAAAAGTAGCAACTGCTGCTACAATAATGGAAAGTAATCAGGTAGCTATATACAATGATTTACAGTCTGTTCGCTGGGCAGAGTCAAGTATTGTATCTTTAACGGAAAGAGGAACTATATCAGGAATTGGGGCGGGAGCATTTGGACCTACCCAAAAAATTACTAGAGCACAAGCTGCAACGTTATTAGTTAGAGAATTATATCCTCATTTATTAAATAACTCATCTGTAAAATATACGAGTGAGTTTAAGGATATCGGAAACAACCATTACTTTATTCGAGAAATATCTATCGCTAATGAAAAAGGTCTAATGTCAGGATATTCTGACGGGACATTCAGACCAAATCAGCCTATTAGTCGCACAGAAACTGCGGTAATTCTTGCTAGACCCTATATTAAACTTTCTGGAAGGAAAGAGGTTACATTTAAAGATTTACATGAAGCAAACTGGGCAAAAGGAAGTATTCGTCAATTAGCTTCTAATAACTTAATAGCTGGTTACTCTCCTGAAAGATTTGGGCCTAATCAAGCCGTTACAAGAGCGGAATTTGCTGTGTTTTTAAAGAGGGTTATAGATTTTAGTCCAATGCAATTTAACGGCGTTTTGTCAGGAACTGTACCTTATTCAGGAAACGTAGTTCATGTAACAACAGAAGAGGGCATCATTCCTGTAGAATTAGCTGGGTTTGAATACGCAAGTGTTGCTGATATGGAAGCCGGAATGACTGATATATTCGACAACTATATCCGAGAAAATTTCAAAAACAAAGCAGTAAGGGTCGAAATTGAGCCTTCTAAAAATGATTATAAATTGCATTATACGATTGGCTACATTTGGGTTAAAGAAGGCAACGAGGAAATCCTTTTAAATTTAGCTTTACTAAAAGCTGAAATTCCGACTCGGAGATCAAGGGAATTTTCATCAAGGTATAAATACTATGATTTAGTGACAAATTATAGGTAAAACAATTCGTATTATGTCTAGTACTGATAAGGAGAGTTAATCTGCTGCTGTACTATCATTTACCAATAAGAAAAAGTCCACAGAAGAACATTTCTTTTGTGGACTTTTTCTTATACCTGTCAGGAAAAGCAAGGGGACGGTTCCCCCTAAGCTTCCCCTACGCTTCCCATTATTTCGACAAATTCCGGGTGGTGACAGCGTATAATGCTTTAAAGGTCAAGTAGATCTTTTCCCCTTAAAGAGGCGGACTTAAATAAGCCTTCGTTTTCCATTTTTTTCAAGACTCAACTATCACAGAATTATATCATAGAATGTCTCTAGAACGTGAAAGGATCTTGCATTTTCATCCTATAGGGATACCACCTAGTTATTTAAGCTTTGTCTTCACGTATTATTCGTATTTATAGGACAAGATCCATAACGCTGTCACGCGAGGTCAATATTGCCTCAGGCACAAAATTCGATGTGATCTGACGTCCTAGGGACACTCTATTTATCAATGTTTCTTACTATATTTACTTACACTTTGGTTGTAATCTATACTGCAAAGTATCTTGTGTAAAAGCGTTTAACATGTTGGGCTTTAAGTTTCTTGGTCAATTCAGCTAGTAAAGTATAATCTGCTTCTTCTGATTGATACATTGTTTGTTTACGAATCATGGCAAAGGCTAAACGGATCATGCGATTTCCTAAGGCTATATACGCTTGTCTTGCATATTTGCCTCTATCTCTCATTTCTTGATATTGTTTCTTCATCTTTGGATTGTGCATGGCAAGTGACTTTCCTATTTGATACACACTATTTCTAAATGTACGCCTTCCTTCTCGAGAGATACAATGATAAGTCGGATTTCGACCGCCAGATTGCACTACAATAGGATTCGTGCCTGCCATTTTAATTAACTGTCCTGCATGGTCAAAATCCGATATATCACCCATTTCGCCATACAATTCCGCACCAGTCACTAGTCCAACTCCTGGTACAGTTAACAAGACAGCACCTTCTGTTTCAATGAATAAACTAGCAATCTTCTGTTCCATTTCATCAATCTGTTGATTTACTAGTTCCAGCCGATCTAGCTTATGAACAAGTAAAAAGTGATCAATTTCTAACTCTTCCTTTGGTCTTGAGATGGAATTACTTGCGAATTCTAAAAGTAATTGTATAGAAGAATCGCGTATCTTAAGGTTTTCTTTAATCGATATCTCTCTTAATCCATCAACACCTAGGTTAATGATATCGCTAGGGTGTATAAAATGACGCATCAAATAGCGGCCAGCCTTCCCAAAAAGTTTCTCAAAGGGTTGAACATGAACTCGTTTACCATCTCTCCATATACTCATTCCTTGAAATTCTCGAAATATATGATCAATATGAACTCTTATTTCGTTTTGGAGAGCTGTCTTTTCCTGGACGATTGTGCGTCGAGCTCTTGTGAGCTTTTGAAGCTCATGCACAGATCCTGAAGGTAGTTCACTACTTGTTCCACGACCGTTTATCACTGATTGTGTAATAGCTAATAGATCAAGGTTGTCAGTTTTAGAGCGGTTTAATAGTGCTTTTCTCTCTTCAGATGTAGTAGCTGCGTTTATTATTCGAACATAGTAACTATTCCCTTGCCAATGACGAACTAGGTCCTCATAATAGTGTCCCGTCGTTTCAATACCAATAACTATGGACTGTTTCCCAGTCTCTTGACTTACCTTTTCAATTTGACTGATGAGTTGATTATGACCAGTTAAAGAAGCATCAAACTCGAAGGGTTTCTTTAGGATCTCCCCATAAAAAGTACAAATCATAGCTTTATGCGTATATTTAGCAGCATCTACCGCTACTATTAAAATATTTTCCAAGCCAGCTGTTTGAAGAAACTTAGCCCATCGACTTCCCTTTTTTCCTTGAATATGGTTCAATAATGTGTATACCATCGTTTCATCTCCTTGTGGTGAGGGGTTTTGGAAGTTCTGTGATAGGTCCTTCCATTGTACATGAAAACGATGGTATTTTTTATTTAGCCCAACTATTTATTATACTAGGCACCTACACCTACACCTTCAACAACTTCCTAACTTTCCGGGCGGTTTTCGGGTTTGTGCGCAACTCTTCTAAATCAGGATCGGCAATTGCCTCAAGCCGGTAATTACCCTCGTCGTCATTTTCTATAGCATACTTTAGACATCGAAAAGCCTCTGCTAACTTCCCTTCCAACGTTAACCAACATGCCTTATTATAGTTTCCATGAATGCTATCCGGCCGTAACTCTAGTAATTTCTCATTAAATTCTCTCGCTTCATCCACTCGCCCCTGCTGCGCAAGCGCCACCGTCAGCTGAGCATATATCCCAGAATAATTCGGTTCTAACTCAAGAGCCTGTTTAAGGTACTTTTCCGCTAGTTCATAGTTTTTGAGATGAACGTTCAAACGCCCTTTCCCATAGATCGGATTCCAATAACTCGGATCTTCTCGTAAACTCTGCTCAAAATGAATGCCCGCTTCCTCAAAACGCTCAAGAAAAACATAGATTTGCCCGAGATTATTATGAATGATATGGTGGTATTTCTCCCCATCTAAGCAGCGGATCAACCACTCAGCTGCCTGCTTCAATTGCCGAACATCATCTTTTTTAGGATAATACGTCAACGTCAGATAACTGTAGTAAACCGCCAAATCAATATTCCAACCCTTATCTAAATACCCCAACGCCATCTGCTTCACTTTCTCAGGCGCCTGACCTAAATGAACACTGTAGTACTCCCCTAAATGTTCAATACCGATCCCATTGTTAGGATCTAGCTCATACGAAAGCTTGGCTAATTCAGCCATTACCGGTCCGAATTGCAACTGCAACTTTTTCACCTTTACCCAATTCATTACTGCATTTGAACCGCCAGAAATCTCTTCCTTCAACTCAGAAAACTGTTGTGAGAGTGTTCCCACAAAATGTGTGAATACCCGACTTACCTCTGGATCAGACAGCCCCAGGTTCAAAATCAAGCCCTTCAACTGCTTCACTCTTTTACTAGTAACCACTGCGTAGATAAGAATATTATAGACATCCTGATCTTCTATTTCTTCTTTCAATAACTCCAAAGAGAGCTCAATCGCCTTATCATAACGCTCGTGTCTACACCAGAACGCTGCTAAAGCCGTTTTAACCAAATAATTATCCGGCTCTAGCGCCAACGCATACTCATGTACACGATACTCCTCATCGAAATCCTCTTTCAATCGAGCAATCCCAGCCAAGATTTGTAATCGCCAAATCTCATTCACCTGGCCCTCAATTGAATTCATATACCTCTCAACCTGATAAAGCCTGCCAACTTGATGCGATAGCTGCAACAAATAATCTAAGTCCACATCATCATGCTCTCGTTTAAACGCCAAAAATAAATAATGATGCTCTTCCTCGAACCTTTCCCTCATCCGCTCAACATATGCTAAGCGATGATACGCAACCATAAACCCTTCATCCACCGCCAAACACTGCTCGTAATAAGACTTCGCACCCTCATAATTTTCCTGACCCAACTGCACTTCACCAAGACGATAAAGCGGGAATGTCGACTCCTCCGCCTGCAGAGCCCGTTGGTACCACTCGTTCGCTACATCAATTTCCTCCGCCGCCTCATAGAAACAGCCAATGTAGCACATTAAATTAGCATTCCCCGGGAACTCCTGCTCCAACTGCTTTTCTAAGAAAGCACGCGCCCTCGCGTTATAGCTCGTTTTCTCCAGCAAATTCACATATAAATTCCAGCAATAGTCATAGTTAATCGTCTTTTGCCCCAAACCAGCCTCGAGCCACTCAACCGCCTGCTCCTCATCCTCTGCATTTTCCGCCCGGCCCATCAACCATTCCCCAGCATCAATGATAAACGGACCATGATCAATAAACCTTACTGCCTCTTCTTTTAAAAATTGAGTGCCCGCCTCGCTTCCATGTAACTCACAAAGCACTTTGGCATACGAAAGTATCGGTACAGGCTCATCTCGATGGTGTTTGATCACAAGCTCATAGCATTGCTCCGCCTCCGCAAACTGTTTTTTATCAACATGTAAGTCTGCCTGAGTCATTAATAATCCGTAATCGGTCGCAACTGTCTTTTCTAACCCATCCTTAATTTCTTGGAAAGCACGCTCATAATCATTAAAGCCATACGCATACAAATCAGCGAGCTCAGCATAAGGGTAAGCGATTGTCGGATCTAACTGTTTTGCTACCTGAAGCCCACGTAACGCACGTAGATTACGACCAAGTTTTCGGTCACAACGAGCTCGTTCATACCAAGCATGGCCGTGGTGTTTATAATCCCTTAAAATCTGCGAATACAGATTGCGGGCTTCATTCCAATTTTCCAATCGAAACAAAATAAATCCATAATTCATTCGATTCCATAGATCACGATCGTTAATATCTACTGAAATTTTAGAATATTCTAGACCCTTGTTTGCCTCTCCATCATAAAAGGAACATATCGACAAATAGGACCATGTATCATAATGATCTCCTTCAATACGCAGAGCCTCATAAAAATGCTGACAAGCTTCCGTGTATTGTTCTTGATCATAGGCCATTCTACCAAGTAAAAAATGGTATTGGTGAACCTTTTTAAATTTCACTTGTTTCAACAGTTCTGTTGCCTCTGGATACAAGCTCGCTCTTATGAACGCAAACGCGATAATTAATTTAAAGTAGTCGGAATTTGGCTGTGCCTCTAACACTTGTTGCGCTACTTCCTTTAGTAACGTAACATCACTACCCTTAGTGGAAAAATATTTAATCACGTAAGCTTTTGTATACAGCACCGAGTCATTATTTTTTGCGAAACTTTCAAAATCTGCAACGGCTGTTGGATCGCTTTTTTCCATCCGGTCAGAAAAGTTAAAAACACTTCGAACAATCTCGTCTTCTTCCTTTGGTAAAAATGAAATTTTCTCCGCTTCCGTGTTAGGAACAATCGCGACCGAAAGACAGTCGTTTTTCCCATAGTAATCGAGAAAATCGGTATATGCAAAAATCATCGGTTCAGGAAAATTAGGATCCTGGATGATAAAAGCCTGAAGATGATCATCATAACCACGAAGTAACTGAACATGGGACGCGTTAGGGTAATCTAACGAAATTAAGATCGATACGCCTAGGTCTGTTAGCTGCTTGTATCTTTCAACAGTACCAAAGAAAAACTGAGCGCTCATGTCTAGTATATGTAGATACTCTACTGCATCTATCAAACGGGTTCCGTTCACCTGATAAATCGTGGCTGCAATTTCCTCTTGGTCCTTAACGACTCCGTACCGATCTAAAATCATTGCAATGGTTGCAGGTACACAGTAATTGTACTTTTGAACAACCGCTTTCGTGGAAATCATCACTTTCTTTTCTGCAAGGTTTTCATCAACATTTTCAAAAACAGTTTTCTTGAAAATGGTCGGATGAGCTGAAACTGTGCTTTTTAAAGAAAGATAATCGCCTTTTTGGTAATAAATTTGCGCCTTAGAGAATTGAATATAACTTTGATAGCCATGATACGGGGATCGCTCTTCAAGCCATTCAACCTCTCTTAAGAATTCATCCCACTGCTCTAACTCCTTTAACCTTTTAACCTTCTCTAGCCGTAGCCGGAAAGAGTGAGGCGTTTTACTAAGACCTTCCTCTATCACCGTCATCGCTTTGTTACTATTACCCTTTGCTAAGTAGAGCGATTGAAGAAGGATGTAACAATATTCAGGTTTAGGGTCTTTTTCAATTCCTTCAAGATAAAGCTCCTTCGCTTTATCCCAATTTCCCTTTTGAAAATAATAGTACCCCCATTGGTCAAATGTAGGTTCAGTACTTACTTTTTCAAGCTCTCGCAAATACCGCTCCGCTTCATTAAAACGCTTCATTTCTATAAGAGAATGAGCCAAGCCCCAATAAGCACGAACTAAAACCTTATTTTCTAATTCAAACTCTTGGCTAGCAATTACTTCTTTAATCTTAGTTTCAGCATCAAGGTATTTTCCTTGATAGATTTCTTCGATACTTTGCATAACATTGGTAAATGGGCTATCGATATTTTTATTGACCATCTTTACTAGCATTCTACTATATCTAGGCATAAGCTCCGCATCCAAAATACATACCAATGGTAATAACTGATCTTCCCTTACCGACCTTGCCAAATCGTTTAGTAACCGATACGACCGCTTATCATACAGCTGTTTCAATACATCCATAACAATTGGAAGTGCTCTTTCATAATTATTCTCATTCACTAAATCAACAACATCACTAACAACTGTTTCCATTAACCGCAAGGCCATAACACAAAGCCCCCCCAACATTTAACACTCACAATACATCTATATTTCGTTTTCATGCTTTCGAAATCCTTTATTCCAAGGCTGGGAAACCTAATTTCGG
Organism: Anaerobacillus alkaliphilus; assembly: GCF_004116265.1. Classification (NCBI taxonomy): domain Bacteria; kingdom Bacillati; phylum Bacillota; class Bacilli; order Caryophanales; family Bacillaceae; genus Anaerobacillus; species Anaerobacillus alkaliphilus. Next base: position 88,092 of record NZ_QOUX01000026.1, read on the forward strand.
GAGCTGGAAGGCCTCGTTATAAAACTGACACAGTTTAGACATGAAGTGTACACATCTTATACACTCTATTTCATTTACCAATCGTCGTTTTATTAAGATAATAATATTGTAGAAATATGTCATATTTCCTGAGTCTTTAATACTATAAAACAATAATGGAGTTGGTATTTGGTGGAGAAAACCTTAAATCATTATGTGGTAAACAAGAATACTTTAGCAATCTGTTCAATAGCAAGTTGTGAGTTTAGTTCCATAGTTTATGAGATCGACCAAATTCTATACGTTCGACAAACCCCACTTAAAATTATTCAAGTATCTTGTCTTGCTAATGGTTCTACCCACAAAGGAAGATGTATGGCCGTTAGTTACCACACAAACAATAGACATAAGCTCCCTGTACCAATTAGCGAAAAAGATAGTATCTATTTTTTCCCTACATCTGCGCCTAATAACTTTCATTGCCATTGGATCTCCTACCACCACGTCTTACATCTACAGCTAGCGAAAAATCAGGAAACCATTATTACCTTTCGCAACGGGCTACAGCTTACCATATCCGTTTCATTCTACACAATTGAAAAACAACTACACCGTACAGCACATCTAAGACATCTGTTCTCAGGACTTTAAATGCAAATATATACTTGAATTAAAATTTTTACATAATAAAAATGACCGAGCGTATAACGACCAGTCAAGGCAACACACGCCGCATGAAGAGCGGCTGATCTAATAAAATTTTAATGTTTAACATTAGAAATAACCGCAACCATAGGATGTGGAGGCGGTTATTTCTCTTTTCTATTAGTGAAAGTCGCGGAAATTGTTATTACAAATAGCGTACATAGTTCCATTGCACTATTCACCGCGTCAAAATTCACCATAATTACCACCTCCCATAGGGAGATGGCCAAGAGCCCATCCGCTTAATGTTCACCAAACACAAGTTCCCTCAACTATCATGTTTCTTAGTGCCTGGCACCACAGTTTCTGGTATAATTTCTCTTATCTAGATATCATACTGCCTAGTGAATACTCAAGGAAAACTAGAGCCGAAGAGAGTGGGACACGAAAAAGTTATGCTTAATTTCAATAAAATCACAAAGTGTCATGTTTTTTTATGTATCGTTAATTTAGTAGGTTGTGGTTTATTTGTTTTTCATAGTAATTACCTTCCAGAATCTATTTTCTCTGAGTGGTTATTGTTTATACTACTGACTATCGCTACTCTTCTATTAAATAATTATAAAATACTTGTCCCATACAAGGGAAATTCCCTTTGTATGGATTCTTCGATCTATTTAGCTTCACTTTTTATATTTGGATATGAATTTACGTTATCTTTGCTGTTTGTAGGGAACCTTTTACACGCATTCCTTACCTATAAAGTAACAGCTTGGTGGAAACATTTATTTAATTTCTCTATGTTTTCAATTATGATTACTGCCTCTTACTATATGTTCCTTTTTTCAGGCGGCGTAATTGGTTTTATCAACTTAACTAGTACATTTTCATACTTGCTGGTAATAGGTACGTACTATCTAATCAATACTTTGATCGTTAGCATTTATTTTCTATCAAGTTCTTCAACGTCTAGTAGTCTATTTTCGATTTTTAAAGAAATCGGTCAAGAAACAATTGCAAATTATATTATTACACTGGCGTTGGCTTTTGTTTTAGCCATACTATTACAAAGTAATCCTATCTTTGGGACTTTTATTTTTACTTTTGTTATTATTTTGGCTTCTTTAGCGTTTATAAAATATTTTAATTTATACGAGCAGATGACTAACGATAAGATCTACCAAGAACAAATTTTACATTCACTCCCAATAGGGATTATCACTGTTGATAACAGAACTTCCGATTATTTCCTTAACCATACAGCTAAGACTTTACTTGATAGTGATGAAAATAAGATTAAGTTTTTGACAAATAAAGATCAAAGTAACAACGAATATTTTTGGTCGATTTTTTCATCAAAAAAAGGCTGTCATAACGTTAAGGTTACGTACAAAACGAATGAAAATAATTACCTTTTTTTAGTTTCCCAATCACCATTATATGACCAGCACAAAAATACAATTGGGAGAAATTTTTACTTTATTGATATTACCGACACAGACGATCTCGAAAAACGAATGCATCAATCGGAAAAATTAGCTATGCTAGGGGAATTAGCTGCTGGAGCTGCCCATGAAATCCGAAATCCGTTAGCCGTCATTCATGGTTTTATGACATTGATGAAGGACTCTTTTACAGTGGTTGAACAAGAAAAATACTATATACCGTTAATGTTAAACGAATTCGGTAGAATTAACGCAATTATCGAAGAAATGTTGATGCTCGCTAAGCCTGGTAGTCCACAGTTTAAAGAAGTTAGTGTTAACGACCTATTCTCAGAAATTCCTGACTTTTATAAACAGTCATCTACTAAAAATCAACTTCAGTTTAAGATCAACTTAGATAGTACAACATTGCTTCTTGATGAAAAGCAGATAAAGCAAGTGATGTATAACTTAATTCGAAATAGTAGTGATGCCATGAATGGAAATGGAACAATTACCTTTTATTCAAAGTTGGACAAAGTCTATTATCACCTGTTTGTCCAAGATACAGGTCCTGGAATACCTAAAGACATTCAAAAGTCGATCTTTGACCCATTTTTAACAACTAAAGAAACCGGTACTGGGTTAGGATTGACAATTGTTCAGAGAATCATTGAAAATCACCATGGAAACATTCAATTATTCTCAAGCTCCGAAGAAGGTACTACATTTGTCATTTCACTACCACTCTTAAAAAAATAGTAAAGCTGTATGCTGGAATTGTTGTTAAAATATTTGTTCCAGGTGCTGTTACATCTGGTTTAATATCAAAGACAGGATTTGCAGGTCCACGTGAACTTGAACTGTTAACCTCGTCCCCTGGTGTTTTTGTATAAGGATAGTTAGCGAAAATTAACCCAGACTCGGCCAATGCTCTAACGCAAAAAAAGTCCTAAAAGATTATTAAACTAATAATCCGAAGGGCTTTTTTTCGGTGGTAAATACCTTGGAGTTGGATAGGTAAAATCCTTTGAATTCGTTGGTAAAAAACATGGCGAGGGTGATAACTTCGGGGTGTCACAGTGACGTTTCCGTGGCCCGTAAGGCCATGGAAGCACGAGAACCGTCCCTATGCTTATCTATTTTCTTAATTTCTCCTTCTACATAATCCATGGCTCCTTGATCTTCTAATACCTCAAATAAGTTCAATGATTTATTCATCCACTTTAACGCTTCACTGCCATCTTTTTTATAGGAATAGTAACTTTCTCCTCGTTGGAAAAAAGTCTGTGCTAATAAATACATCGTCATATTCGACTTACAAACTGCAATTGCTTCATCGCACTTTTTAATTGAACTTTGGTAGTCTCCTAAAAAATGATCATTTACTGCACTATTATATAAAAGGCGAATAAATAGATTGGGTTCTATTGGATTAGGCATTTTTTTAATCAAAGCAAAGATTTTCAGGTAAATCTCCTTAGTTTTTTCGTGCTCTTTTAACTGGCTATTAAAGATCGCAAGACTTCCCATAATATCTAATTGAATTTCCGAGAAATTCTTATTAGTTGTAGGGGTTAACGATAGTGCTTCATTTAGTAAATCGAAACCTTTTTGGTGATTTTTTTCTAAGCCAAATACACAGATCCCCTCTCTCCATAGTAAAAATTGTTTTAATTCAGTGGAGTTAAATAACGGATTGCGTTTTTCATTTTTTATCATTCGAAGGGCTTCTTCATAATTTCTATTACGAATTTCTTTTGTTATATCTTCGCACGCACTTTTTATATAGTCTAATCTTGGTGAGGAACTAGTGCCGAATAAGTAGTTTAAATCTACTCCTAACCTCTTAGCAAGTTCATATAATATATGTGCTGACGGCATAATTTCATCTTTTTCTATTTTACTAATGGCCCCTTGACTACAAATTCCGTCTGCTAATTCTTCTTGATAAATGTTATAATACGTCCGTAATTCTTTTATCTTTTTTCCGACATGATAATTCACCATTAGAATATTTCCTCCATATTCCTATTTTAATATCATCTTGTGATTTTTAAAGTTTTTCGAAATTCCAGTGTTGTTAATGCCTTTCAGTTGTTGTTAATCGAAAACGCAGCAGACTTCCAAATATGGCATTATGGTTATAATAACAAATTATAAAGTAAAAGGCGGGATTCAGTTATGAAAAAATTATTACTTACATTGTTAACGATAGGGTTAGTATTTGGGGTTTCACAGAGCATTTCAGCAAGTGAGGAAACAGCGGAATTTAAACCGACAGGCTTTGGTCATTATCACGGATAAGCACGTAATAATTACCTAGACCTTTTATCTCAGGTAGCTTTTTGATACGAAAGGAGTATAGAACCTTGGAAACTAAAATAGCAGAAGTCGCATCCAAAAAACAATATGATTGTTATTGGCTTATCGTAATAGATCGCTATTTAGGAACATTTAAAAACGCAACAGCAGTCGGGGAAAAAGGTGTAGCAGAACAAACAGTTTACAAAGAATTTGAAGAGAAAAATCCGCAATACAGGGTCATTGATGGAGGAAAAGGTTTAGATAAACGCCCTCTAGATATAACTGAGTTGCCGTATATATAAGCGAGAAGAACCCAGACGTGGGTTCTTCTTTTACTTTTCTTATTGAATTTTTAATGTCTTTTTTCAGTGTCAATTTGCAAAAGAAAAAGAAATAGAAACCGCATTCTTCTGTTTAAACTAAAGAAGGAGTCTTGTTAAGGATATTGAGATTTACATTTTAATTATAATAAAGGAAATGAGCGTTTTTCAAATGATTGACTTATAAGAAATCTACTTGAAGCCACTCTAGGATTTTAAATCCTATACATTGTTTCTTTTAATAGCCTTAGAAGCACTGGAAGAGAAGCATGAGAACCGTCCGAGACCAGTGAAAAAGTAATCACTTTTGAAAAGAGCTCTCTTTACGGGGGTACATAAATGTCTCCCCCTATCACAAACGTTGCTTGGAGACGATTTTAGAGGCTCATTTTTCTTTCAACAATTTTCATTTTAAAATAGTTGGACTTTTTCAGCAGTCCCGAACCGTCCCTATGTGTCCCTAAAAACCCCAAGGGTGCGGAGTCTGCGACTTCATTCTTCTAGGGCAATCAAAAATTTTACGAAAGTATTATGTATAAGTATAGAAGAAGGCACAACTAGCAGCTAAAATCCGCTAGTTGTGCCTTCTTTCGCGCAAAACTCCCGATTGTCTCCTGTTAGAACCGTCCACATACTTCCTTCCAACTATCTAACTAATTCTCGCTGTTTCGTTGTGTAATCCACTCTCAACTGCTCATACCTTATCTTATACAACGTAACTCGTTCAATATAACCTTCCTTACTATCTAACAGTTCCTTAAGCTCCATGGCTTGTTTGATCGTTTGTTGATTGCTTTCGTCTCGATTATGACGGAAGTAGGTTTGTGTGTCTTCGAATAACTGGTCGAAATTTGTGCGAATGTTTGTGTCAAATTTGGCAATTGCTTTCGTAATCTGGTAGCCGAACTTCTCAATGACTTCATCAAAGAGTTTGGTTTCGAGCTGATGTTTAAATTGATTTACTTTGTCTGTTGCGATTTGGCTCTTGTTTCCAAATAATTTCCCAACCCCGGTCAAGAAGCTTTGAACAGGATTGATACTTTTAAAAGTATCGATGTGTGTATATTCAATATCCTCCATCAGCGCTTTGAATTCAGGGATGATCCTCTCATTGAATTCTCCAGTCGATAATGCCTGTTGTTCAACTTCCGGTAAACTGCGGACATCAGCCAGTTCGATTTTCATGTGAGCAATGTCTTTCGAAACTGTAAGTAAGTGCTTAGACACGTCAGAAATCCAATACGAGAACAAATGAGAGATTTGCGGTTGAAACATCTCTTCTAACAGCTGTTTTAATTCTTGGTTAATTTCTTTATCTAAATACTGATAGACCTTATTTAAGTCTGTTTCTTGCGAGATACCATTTGAATATTTAACTAACCGTTCTTGTATTCTACCTTTTATAAAGCTGTGCATGCTTGAAGAAAACGATAGATACTTTTGAATTATATTCGAGACGACTGTATTCTTGTATCGTACAAAGGAATCTTCTAGCTCCTTAAGCTTGTCTCCCTCTCGTTTCTTCAATAATAACAAGCGGTTTAACTCTTTTTCCTTTTCTTCAAGATTGACATCAAACTTTGCCAGTAGTTCTCCTAAATACGGTAGTAACTTTTCCATTCGCTCTTGTTCGATTGCTAAATGCTCTGCCTTAAAGAGTAAATGATTCACTTTTTTTCCATCGTTTAACTCGGGATACGATGAGGAATAGGGAATTACAGTGATGTCTCGCTGAAACGTTTTTGATAATCGTCGTTCCAAGTCTTCTAACGTGTCCTCAACCTCTTCTTCATCTAGGTAGTCAAACTTATTTAACAAGAAGCTTATCTGTAAATTTGGTCGTAATTCAAGAATTTTTTCAATAGCTTCTTTTTCAGTCTTTTTAAAAGGGGTTTCTGCACTCAGGATAAAGAGCATTTCATCTGCAAGATGCAGAAAATCAAAAGTTGGGTTTTGTTCATTCTGTTTTTCATCATTAAACCCAGGTGTATCAATTAATGTGATTTGCTTTAGCGCATCTAAATCCTTATCAATATGATATAGATGACTAGATAACGACCCATGCGCGGCATGATTAATTGTAGTCTTTGCTCTCAGTTCTTCCATCGTAATAACTTGAAGATTTTGGTTCCTAAATTCTGTCACACATTCCACTTCGCCATGATCTAGAATGGTGACTGCAGAAGTTGTTGGCAGATGATCTGCATTTAAAATTGGATATCCAACGATTGAATTAATAAAGCTCGATTTGCCATTACTAAAGCTGCCTGAAACCATGAGCTTCTTCTTATCATTGTTTAAATAATAATCCATCCACCACGACGAATAACCATCGACTTTAACATCAATACGGTTCATCCACCCGACCACATTTTGATAGAACTCTTGCATAGTAGAAAGTTTATACATTCTCTCTTCAGGTAAAAAATTCAGATCAATCCCCGACACCATGAAGTCGTTTGGAAACCGCTTCTTCCACGCAAGTAATAAAGCACCTAGCGCTCGTTTCAATGATGTATTCGGAGCTAATTGATAATACTCACTGAATTGATACTCGATGATATGTCTAATTTCCTTTATTTTGAAAGCACCAGAAAAAAGTCTTTCTAAATTCTTTTCAAAGCATTCTGGTTTCTCAGTTAGTAGATAGACCCCAAGTTTAGCATCCACCTCGTTAATTGGAGTAAATAGATGATTAAGCCAATGGATAAAGTAATCAGTTTGCAGATAATAGTCATTCAGAAACTGAAAGTAGTTTACTAGTTGTTGGCGATCCTCTCTCCACAGAAGCTTTAATAACCGTGCTGCACTAAAAACCGGTTTGATAGTCTCAGAACTCTCTGTAAAATAGGTTTTAATTCTACTGAGCGTGTCATCATCATACTGAACCTCTAGCTTATCTAACACCAACGCAAATGCAGATAAATACTCACGATGTTCTTCGTAAAAATGAAGCGCCATTTGATAGACGTTTTTATACTGCCAATCAAGGTGTACTAATTTATCAACCGTCTGTCTGACTTTATTAATGTCAGCCACATACAACTCATACAACGATAATAGAACTTCTTTTTTTAAGGTTACTGACCCTTCACCAATTGATGTGTATATTGCCTCTGCTTTTTGTAAATCCCCGAGGCACATATACGCATCAGCGCTATTTTTAGGCGCCCATAACCCCAACTCATGGTTGGACACTTTCCCCCACTTGTAAATAGCGGCCTCATAATCGCCAAGCTGGAAATAAAGCTCCCCCTGTGAATACAGAATTTCATCTAATGTTTCACTCTTATTAGAATACATTTTATTTGCCATAAGTGAGAGACTTCGGATTGCTTCCAACGAATCATTCGTATCCGCTACTTGACGATAGAATTGTTTCTCTATCAAGGTCTCTTCTATTTGTTTTTCCATCTATCAGCCCTCATTATTTTTTCATCAGTAACAGATCCTGTAACTCAATGGATGGCAGTGCACTTACTGACGTTTGCTTTCGTACATACATTTCTTCCTCTAATGTCAGTTGCGAAGATTTAACCATTTCTTCATAGCGAATAATCGCTTTTTCATGAATATGATGAACTTCATCTTCAATATATTGCTTTGTCGATGATTTTAGATTATCAATGATTTTGTCAATCTCTTCGTCAATATGAGGAATGACGTCTGCTTTCAGTGCCTCAAGCTTTTTTTCTGATAAAAATTTATTTAAAAATGGAAAGCCCGCCATGGTGATTATTGGTAATAGCAATCCACCACTTAGGAAAATAAGTATAGTACCTGCTCCAGCCGTAATCATTCCCGCAGTTACACTCATATTAGAAGACCCACTTCTAGTTTGGACATGGTACGCTTTTCCCTCTAGATAGTTACTTGCATGGCTCGCCCGTAACGCGCCAATCTCTTGATGAAACATCGTATGAAATCCTTCTACAACCTCTTTTTCTAGCTTATAAATTAACTTCTCAATTTGTGGTGTATAGGTAATCACCCAATTTTTTAAGCGATTTTTGATCATCGATGGAATTTGCTTTTCAATCAGGTTTTGAAATTTTGGCCCATCATACATGTCGATTACTTCATGAACATCTTCGACAAGTCCGTTGCGAAAATGATCAACCGACTTCCACGTTAACGAAATAACCTCTTCCTGACGATCCTTCATATACTGACGCAATGTTTCTTTATCTCTTTCCTGCCTTTGTTTAAGTTCATCAATCTTTCTGTAGGCGATTGTTAGCTCTTCATCCGACGCTTTACGTACTTGTTCAATCTGTTCAATTTCTTCTTTGACAAATTCATAGAGATGCTGAAATCTATTTTCATAAAGAGCCATTTTCTTTTTCGTTGCTTCCCCTTCTTCTAGCTGCTGTATCATATAGCTAAGTAGCCTTTGAAAATCAGGGTCTTGCGGGTTCTCTAAAGCCATTTTTGATGAAATAGGAAAAATCTGAAACGGCTCATCTTTCATAATTTTCTTTAAACGCGCTTCCATGTATTCCATCGTCTCTTCTAACTCATCATCGTCTAAACGATCAATGAAATTGGCAATAAAGATAATTTCTCCAAATTTTAACTTTAGCACTTCCTCTAAATACTCAATTTCCGTTCTGCGAATAGGTGTCGTTGCATCAAACACAAACAGAACAAGGTTGGAACGGGGGATATAACTGTACGTTACATCTAAACGATGCTCATTTAAGTCTCCAACCCCTGGCGTATCTACAATCACTAATTTTTCATGGAGCTGTTGAAGGTTTAGCCGAATGTTAATGTGGTGGACCTTCTCTAATTCTTCTGCTCCTTCAAATGTATAGTTTTGAAGGATATCCCTGGAAAATCGGTGTTCCTCCACCTCACCGGTATGCTTAACTACCTGTATATCGGTCTCTTCAGAGTGACTAATGATGTTAATCGTAGCTGTTGTTGGTGTAACATCGGAAGGAAGCAATGGCTCTTGAATAAAGGCATTGATAAGCGTTGATTTCCCGCGTTTAAATTCGCCTAACACCGTAATCAACTGTTGGTCTTGCGCTACATCTACCACTAAATCCTTTAAAGCTTGCTGACAGTTTGAATTTGGTAGCTTTTTTTTAATTAAATGAAGGACAGCTTCTACTTCCTGAATGAAATTTGATTGCATTTGACTTCTCCCTTTACTATATAAGGCTACTTACGTTCTGTTCGATCGCTTGAAGTTGTCCTTTAAGCGCTTCATAATACTGTCGTTGCTCCTCTACAGATCGTTTCTCGGTTTCCTTGTCCATTCGGACTCTATGAAGATCTTCCTCAAGTCGCAGCGTTTTTTTATGGACTTCTCCTTCAAAGGTCATATCTACTTTACGGTTCAGATTTCTCCATTCTCTTACAAATTGACTTATAATATCTGATCTACTTTTGTAAAGACTTTGCTGTAACTGCTGTTTTACTTCGTTTATCTTCTTCGTTCTCTTATAATCCTTGTAGGTTTGTTCAATATCGTTTCCAAAGAAGAACGCCCCAATAGCAGCACCGAATCCACCTACGACCAGTAATGCAGGCGCAAAAATAAGGGCACCTACTCCAAGCCCGGCAGCACCAATAATCATTCCAAAAAGATTATCGTCACTTTCGTACAGTGAAAGATTAAAGTTGTAGTTCATCTCAAGCTTAAGGTTAAAGGTTTCTTGAACAGCCTTATTGAGATCCTTTTCCTCCGTGTTTAATTGTTTATAGGCTCTTGTGACATGGTCTTTAATAATATCTTTTTTATAATCATTCATCTCTTTTTGGATCAGACTTTGCTGAGACTTTATTTTTCCAATTAAAAATTGTTTCATCTCTTTTTCTTCTAAACTACCATGGTAGCCATCTAGTGTTTGAAGTAAGATATCCGTCATAGATCTGACTAGAGATTCGACCTTGCTCTGAATGTTGGACTCTTCACTTTGTAGATCAATTAATAAATCTTGAATAATCTTTCGTGAATTTTGCTTAAAACGAGTCACCTGAGGCTTAAGCTCTTTTATTTTTTGATCTATTTCATCAATTTCCATCTTCGTAGCCGCAATTCGAAGCGCAATCGTTTCTGACGTAAGGTCATGAATACTTTTGATTAGTCGTCTTACAGGTTTTTCAAGCTTTGCTTGTCCTTTTTCATACTGAAAAAAGTGGGCTAAATCCCTTTCAAGTGTTGAGATCCCTGTGTCTTCTATTGCTTTAAACACCTGTGATTTGATACGAAATTGTTCATTTTTTTCAAGCCTGCGAATCGTTAAGGCATCATAGGAAGATACAAGATACAGTTTCGGATTCGGCAACAATGCCTCTAGCTTTTCGCGAATATAATTGAGTACCTTCTCTTGTTTTTCCGTATTTTCCAAACGGTCTTTAAAATTAATCACAAAAAATACTTTGTTTATATGCTCATTTAAGATACGTTCCTTGAGAAATTCCATTTCTGAAGCACCAAATGGCGTAGTAGCTGACAAAACGAAGATTACAGCATCTGATTTTGGAACAAAAGTAAATGTAATCTCTTCCCTAGCAACATCAATATCATTTGTTCCCGGAGTATCATAGATCTCGATACCAGCTTCACAAAAGTGGTTAGGATACCCGATTTCAGCCATGGAGATCTCTTTAAAAATTATCATTTCCTCCTGAAACCGTTGCACGTCCTCAGGATCATCCTCGTCGGCCTCTCTTGGCGCAGACATTTTCTTAAACTCAGCTTCTTCTAGCACTCGAGTAGGTTCATCTGGTGATCGAAACATGAGCGAATACGTTGGTGTTTCAGCGTATTGGATTTTTGTAATCATTGCAGTAGTGGGCTTTACCTTGGAAGGCAGAACATTCGCTCCAAGTAATGCATTAATAAAGGTCGACTTTCCACGCGAAAACTCCCCAACAATCGTTAACATAAACGTTTCTTTTTCTAACTGCATTTTATTCTCTATTAAAAATTGAAGTGTTTCTGAAGCATGAAGGTCTTTTGAAATCTCAATAACCTTCTGAAAGCTCGACACTACCAACTCTTTCTTTTTATCAAAATCGTGTAATTGAATGGATTGACTCATGTTGTCCCCCTAATGAAAAACATTAACTTTACTAAATAATTTTACTACATAGAAAGTCCTAATTCACTAGAATTCAGGCATACCAATTATTAACAGATTATGACTATTGAAATACGCACGATAGGCCGATATGATGAAATAGACAAGCTTTAAAGGGGGACTTTAGATGGACACCGAATACCTTGATCAAGCAACGGTAGAGGTTGATCAGACGAGTGAATTAATTAAATCTGTAAATCATACAGGAGTTACATTAGAAGATATTAATAGGGATCCTTCCTACTTTGACGTTCATTATGGAAAGCTAGAACAACTGAGAGTAGAAGGAAACATTAAAGAGATCATGACACATAATGATCCACTGTCTCAAGTTAACCGCATCATTTTTCAAGAGTTAAAGTTTTTCTCATATTCACTAACTACAGTCGAATTAAGTAATTTACATAATGACAATCAAAGTGAAAATAGTAGCCAGGATTCAGGAATACATCGGGTAGAGCCGCACTTTGTAGAAGGTTACACAAAGGCAAATGGAACCGAGGTTCAAGGATATTGGAGAGATGGAGACGGCGACACTTCTGTCAATCGAACCGCTGAAGAAGGTGGGGGTTACAACAGATCCAACCCAGATGGCAACCCGGATAATAACCTTAGATAAAATGGCGGTATACTATAGAAGACAACACGAATGACACCTACTAGGAGGGATTTTCATGGATTTAGGAAACGCTGGATACCTTGATCAAGCAACAGTTGAGGTTGATCATACTGGGAGTAAGCATATGTACGAGAAAGGTAAGTTAATTGGAACAAAACAGCAAGGTCTGTTCCCAAATACGGCCGAAACCTTCCATAACGGGGAAAAAGTAGCACAGACGAGAGAAAACATCCTCGGTGGGATTGACGTTATTCAAGATGGCAAACATACAGGAATAATTAAAGAGGACGTCCATGGCAATATGAGCCTCTACGATACGAATTACGGCAAGATCGCCCACCTTAATCACGAGGGAAATATAAGAGAAGTATTGACACACAATGACCCACTCTCACAGGCCAACCGTGTCAACTATCAACAACTGAAATTCTTTGCTTAGAACCTTAAACTATTAAAATGCCTAGTAATCTACCTCTTTAGGAGTGAGATCACTAGGCTTTTTATAATGATGATGACAGCCTGAAATGTACCACCACTGACACAGTATTTACCACCCGAATGCCATGAAGTGTACTAAAGAAAGTCATACTTATACCAATGCTCTCCTACTAATGTTGAGGTAACTCTAGTATTACGTAGTATTCTTACTGTGCACTAACAATAACAAATGGGGTTGATTGTTAAATTACCTAACCTGAACTTTAGGGTGCGATAATTACCGTTATCGCACTCTTATTTATGCTTTTTTTCTAGTTTAAAATAATAAGACTATATTTCTATCATCTAGTTAATAGAGAAATAATAATAATAAATTATCATGAAGCTCTAAATTATTATATAAAGGGTTTATTTCTTATTCCTTCCTATTCGAGCTGGATTTTCTTTTGTACTATTATCATATCTATTTTTAATACCAAAATAGGCCTTGTCCTTTATCAAATAATCATCAGGAGTACCTACACCAGCTAGTAATTCATCAAAATAAGCTAAACGTTTAGCAATTGAATATTGATTCCGTTTATTTAACAAATGCTCATATTGCTTTTTAAGTTTAAAGGCATAGTCTTGGGTTATTTTTTTGATTTCATTTTTACTTTTATTATGAATTTTAGATCTATAGTCATCTATCACATCTAGAAAAATAGAATTTTGTTCAGCTGTCCATCGATTATTTTCTTTTCTTTTGTTAGGTTTTTGAGTATCTAAAAGGTCACCTTCTGTTCCTTGTTTATTATTCTTAGAATAGTGATTACTTTCAGAGCGATTTATATAGTCAAATATTGTATTAGACATTTTTTCAAATCCTAAATATCCAAATTTATCCAAAAATGATGATATTTCTTCTTGAGTCTCACAAAATAATAAATTTAAGTTTTCTACATAATTCATTTCAATCGAAACGGGAAAATCATTAAATTCACTACACCGTATTGTCATTAAAGTAAAAGTATGATTCGGTTTTTTTTCATGAACACATTTAGTTTAATCCAGTAATTAGCATCTTCGATTGATGAAGGTCGCAACTTAATAATCTCAATTACATAATCAAATAAAATATTTTTATCGCTTTTAGATATATTGGAATTTGTAAGTTTTGTTGCATATAAGTTTAATGTTTCTAAATGTCTCCATATAGGGGTTTGCTTAATAGTTTCTAGAGTAGTATAGTATAACTCAGTTTTATACAAAAATATCATCACCTTATTAAAAATCTATTTCAAAAGTGATAGGTAAATGATCTGAATAATTATCACAATCAGGGATCCGTCTTTTGGATGTTTTATGTATATTTTCTTGTACCCTTAACAATTCCTTACTATCAACTTCTGTTATTATTTTGAATGACTTATCAACATAAGAATCCATTAATTGGGCTGAAATAAGTACTTGGTCTAAAAGATGCCAATATGGATTAACCGCTTTTGAATTTGAACTGAAATGGTATGTGCCAAGCGGTGAAGCTAAGCTATAGGTGTAAGTTTTATGTGGCAAATATGAACTATAGACATCCCAAGAAGGATTAAAATAAAAACTTTTTTTCATATAACCAAAAGTTCGTATAGGGTTATATCTTATTTCTTCTTTACTCATAATTGCATTAAATCCAGTTATCCCCATAATTCCTTTTTCATAAGGTGCCATATTAAAATCACCAGTTATTATAACTTTTTTTATACCATATCTATCGATTAACTGACGATGTTGACCAGCAAAGTCATATAAATCCTCAGCTTCGTATCCCTTTTTAGAACGAAGATGTACTCCTACAACAAGAATTTCCTGACCGTTAATTGAATATAAACATGAAGAAGCTCTTTCGTCCTCATTTGTTTTTTTAATACCCGGTAAATTATCTATCATCATTATTTTTTGACCACTTATGTATCTTGAATTATAATTTGTTCTGAAGTGTTTTGTTAACTCTTTTTCTATATATGTATCTTCAATTGAGTCGGCCTCCGCTAGCACAATAACATCAATAACTTCTTTTTTTGCTAAATTAATAATGGTATCCGAAAGGTTATTCTTTTTTACATTCCAAAAAAGAAACTTTTTTTTCATCATAAATACTCCTATATATAAATGTTATTTAAATTAATTACCCACTTTGTTTTAGGGTCCTTCTAATTTTAAATTCCTATTTCTTGTTATTAATCAATTAGGAAGATCAAAATTATATAATGATGACAAAAACATTGTCTATTTTCAAAGCTTTGACTTAAATTACGAAAGGGAGTCGGATGAATTCAAAGTATTAGTAAATTTACAAGTTTTTTAGGTGATTAGAATACTGAAAGACAGAATTATGTAGGTGGGTCAAATCCAAGCAACACACATCCCTTCTACTCTAATAGTTTGAGACTATTTCACCGTTTAATAAGTATTGTTTTTTTAGTTAAATTCGATGTGTCACAGTTCTAATTTTCCGCTGATAATAAATTCTTTTCTCATTTAGTATATATAAATCTACCACATAATGGAACAACAATTGAATTACTAGGAAGGCAAGTAATCATAAAAAATCTTGCTAACAATAAACTTTGGTAACTTAAACTTGTTATGGTTTATTGGGAGATTATCCTTGTTAAAGAAAATAAATAAACCCACCAAATGGCTCACATTAAGCCTACTTGATGGGTTTCTTCATACCTCTTCCATATAAGATTTATACTTTCTTGACGATTTTGGGTGTTGGTGGGATCTGACCCAATAGTACAGCTCTCTTCTAGTACTCTATTGATTTATCCTTACTGTTTTTTTGGCTCCAATCGACTCTACTTTTGCACCCATATTCTCACTCAAGAAGCGAAGTGGTACTAAACTGTACCCTTTGTAAAGGACATTTTAAAAAGAAGCTATGCTACTTTAAGGAGATGATCTCTGTATTGAACAGGGGTCATCCTTTAAATCCCACTGGTATCTATGTTGATTATGATTTGTCATATATTCTTTAACTTCCCGTTTAAGCTCATCAATGGTTGCACATTGCTTGATATAAGCCTCATAAGCTCTATTAACTAAAGCCATGAATTCAGCTCTACTTATGTTCCTGTTTGGTTGAAACGACCCATCAGGATAACCTTTAATTAGTCCTTTGTCCATCCAATCTGTGATCTGCAGTTTTGCCCAATGATTTTCATAATCTAAACCACTATTAGCAAACACAGCTGCATGAGGTGAAAAGATCATGATAAATGTAAGACATACTAAAAGGGATTTCTTAATCAGCTTAACTTTCATATTAACGCCTCAATTCATAAATTTGTCTTTAAACATAGTTTATCTACATCCTACATCCAGCAATACTTTCTTCCTAACTCCTGAACACCAAAATATAATATAACTAGACTATTTAAACTTTAGAATTATTATCTTTATTCTCTTTGGCAATAGTAATTCCTTTCTATAACAGGGGCTATATGTGAAATATTTCATACTTTATCTATCTATATTAATACTTATATCTATCCACTAGTTAAGGATTTAGAGTATTAACGGGTATGAACTATCTTGTTTTTTGGATTTGCACCTCAGTTATTAATGTAGCTTTTAAAAAAAGTCGTCACTGTGACTACCCGAGATTTGTCGAAGGGAAAGGAGGAAATTTCTCGCGCTTTCATTGACCAATGTCTTACGTGCCGAGGTCCTCGACTCCGTAGAAGTTCTTTCCTCTTGCCATTCACGAAGAAAGAATATTGCTTTCTTCACAGACCAACGCATCAGCCTTCTCAATTAGGTATTTCGGAGCTATATTCCCTTCATTTTCATTCAGCTTTCGGCCCGCAATCTAACTATCTAGCTTAAAGGAGTTACCTGAAGCCCTCCAAGACTCGCTACGAGTGAGTGGCTAGCTCTTACTCGACGGAAATTCCACCCGCTATATATGAGACCTTGCTTGGCCGCACGGTCTGACCCCACTGTTCCATGCTTCATGCCCATGGACAAATTTTAGAAATTATTTATAATATTAGTTGACCTGTTATTGAAAGGAATTAAAAACAATGAACAAAAAATTATCCATTGAAATATTTACCGTTGGAATTTCCTTAATTGCTCTTATCTTTTCAGGACTAAGTTATTATAATTCAACACAAAGTTTAAAATTATCTTATGACCAACACCACGAACAAAAAACACCTATATGGTTAGGTGCTTATGATGAAGAAAAAGAAGTAATACAGTTTGAAGCTAGTAATCCTGAAATAAAAATGCAACTCGGACATATCATTTTTCCTTCTTCATTTAATTTACAGATTGGCTATATCGCCCCTGGTGATTATGCGTATCCAACAACAGCTTTAAAAGCTGAACTCAAAAAGTACCTCCAAGAAATTATTGAGCCATCAGATGAACATTACTCTGTGGTAGAAAGCTTTATACCTGTAGTAATCCAATCTAATTACGTCGCACATGGACATGCCTATAAAATACAATCGATTTACCACTTGTACTATATTGGGGTGGTATCAGATGAAAACACTATACCCACGATTGATATTAAGGGCATGTGGTTTGATAGTCACTTGGATCCAGAAGATGATGCTCTTGAAGAAATCGATGAACATTGGGAGTTTTTAAATTTGATGGGTTGAACCTAGGTCTGACCAAAATATTGGCACATTCTTTGGCATTCGTTGGTAAGAACTATGTCAATGGTGGAACTTTTAAACGGTCGTAATCACAAGGTGTTCTGTAACTTACTGGGGGAACCATAGAGGTTTGTCGAATTCTACTTATTGTAGAAATTGACAATCATTAACTAAATATTTTTGCTCTTAAACTTCGGGTTATCACAGTGCGATTCCTTCATTTTAATAATAGATAAAAAATCATTAAGCATCTTGAATGCCACTGAAAACTCCAGTTTTTAAATAAAAGGCAGTTGAAAGTTCTACTGAAATGATCTTTCAACTGCCTCTAACTTTCAAAGATATTCAAAGTATTTACAAGATTTCATTGTGTTTGTCAACCACTATCATTCTACAAATTCCGGGTGGTGACAGCGTATAATGCTTTAAAGGTCAAGTAGATCTTTTCCCCTTAAAGAGGCGGACTTAAATAAGCCTTCGTTTTCCATTTTTTTCAAGACTCAACTATCACAGAATTATATCATAGAATGTCTCTAGAACGTGAAAGGATCTTGCATTTTCATCCTATAGGGATACCACCTAGTTATTTAAGCTTTGTCTTCACGTATTATTCGTATTTATAGGACAAGATCCATAACGCTGTCACGCGAGGTCAATATTGCCTCAGGCACAAAATTCGATGTGATCTGACGTCCTAGGGACACTCTATTTATCAATGTTTCTTACTATATTTACTTACACTTTGGTTGTAATCTATACTGCAAAGTATCTTGTGTAAAAGCGTTTAACATGTTGGGCTTTAAGTTTCTTGGTCAATTCAGCTAGTAAAGTATAATCTGCTTCTTCTGATTGATACATTGTTTGTTTACGAATCATGGCAAAGGCTAAACGGATCATGCGATTTCCTAAGGCTATATACGCTTGTCTTGCATATTTGCCTCTATCTCTCATTTCTTGATATTGTTTCTTCATCTTTGGATTGTGCATGGCAAGTGACTTTCCTATTTGATACACACTATTTCTAAATGTACGCCTTCCTTCTCGAGAGATACAATGATAAGTCGGATTTCGACCGCCAGATTGCACTACAATAGGATTCGTGCCTGCCATTTTAATTAACTGTCCTGCATGGTCAAAATCCGATATATCACCCATTTCGCCATACAATTCCGCACCAGTCACTAGTCCAACTCCTGGTACAGTTAACAAGACAGCACCTTCTGTTTCAATGAATAAACTAGCAATCTTCTGTTCCATTTCATCAATCTGTTGATTTACTAGTTCCAGCCGATCTAGCTTATGAACAAGTAAAAAGTGATCAATTTCTAACTCTTCCTTTGGTCTTGAGATGGAATTACTTGCGAATTCTAAAAGTAATTGTATAGAAGAATCGCGTATCTTAAGGTTTTCTTTAATCGATATCTCTCTTAATCCATCAACACCTAGGTTAATGATATCGCTAGGGTGTATAAAATGACGCATCAAATAGCGGCCAGCCTTCCCAAAAAGTTTCTCAAAGGGTTGAACATGAACTCGTTTACCATCTCTCCATATACTCATTCCTTGAAATTCTCGAAATATATGATCAATATGAACTCTTATTTCGTTTTGGAGAGCTGTCTTTTCCTGGACGATTGTGCGTCGAGCTCTTGTGAGCTTTTGAAGCTCATGCACAGATCCTGAAGGTAGTTCACTACTTGTTCCACGACCGTTTATCACTGATTGTGTAATAGCTAATAGATCAAGGTTGTCAGTTTTAGAGCGGTTTAATAGTGCTTTTCTCTCTTCAGATGTAGTAGCTGCGTTTATTATTCGAACATAGTAACTATTCCCTTGCCAATGACGAACTAGGTCCTCATAATAGTGTCCCGTCGTTTCAATACCAATAACTATGGACTGTTTCCCAGTCTCTTGACTTACCTTTTCAATTTGACTGATGAGTTGATTATGACCAGTTAAAGAAGCATCAAACTCGAAGGGTTTCTTTAGGATCTCCCCATAAAAAGTACAAATCATAGCTTTATGCGTATATTTAGCAGCATCTACCGCTACTATTAAAATATTTTCCAAGCCAGCTGTTTGAAGAAACTTAGCCCATCGACTTCCCTTTTTTCCTTGAATATGGTTCAATAATGTGTATACCATCGTTTCATCTCCTTGTGGTGAGGGGTTTTGGAAGTTCTGTGATAGGTCCTTCCATTGTACATGAAAACGATGGTATTTTTTATTTAGCCCAACTATTTATTATACTAGGCACGATTAACTACCCTACAATGTCCCAGCCGACTGGTGTACCTTTGGCAATGTCCATTCTAGCCTTCTTACCAAGAACTGCTCCGATATGTTTAGGTTTCAATCCATATCCTGGTCTTATTGATCTAACATTTTCAGTAGTAAAGACTTCTCCTTCTTTCATATCTTTCACTACAAATAGAGACCTAGAGAATTCTCTACTTTTAAGCTTTTTTTCTGTAAGCTCGTAATTGACAGTCCCCAGTGAATTTTCTGCGTCCCTTACTGAGTCGACTAATAATTTGAATTCTTGTTTGTCTAATGAAAAGCTAGCATCCGGGCCACCAATGCTTTTGTCTAGGATGAAATGCTTCTCTATCACTTTCGCACCTAACGCAACAGAAACAATAGGTACTGTTACACCTAAGGTATGATCGGATAAACCTACTTCTACATTAAAAGTGTCTTTTAGATTTTGCATGGTTAATAAGTTTGCATCTTCGATTTTTGCTGGATAGGCTGAAGTACATTTCAGTAGAATTACTTGGTCATTGCCAACGCTTTTACAGGCTCTTACTGCTTCATCAATCTCAGCAAGAGTTGCAATTCCAGTAGAGATAATCACAGGTTTCCCCTTAGATGCAATATACTCTATTAAAGGTATGTCTGTCATTTCAAATGAAGCTACCTTGTAAGCTGGTACATTTAGGCTTTCTAAAAGGTCAACTGCGGTGTTGTCGAATGGGCTTGAAAAGCAGATGATCCCAATTTCTTTGGCATAATCCAGCAACTCTTTATGCCATTCCCAAGGGGTATATGCTTCTTTATAAAGATCATATAAAGTTCTGCCGTCCCAAATAGTCCCTTGGTTTAACCTGAAGTAATCATTGTCGCAGTCTAATGTAATTGTATCAGCGGTGTATGTTTGTAGTTTGATTGCATCCGCCCCAGCTTCTTTGGCTGCTTTTATTGTATCTTTTGCAATCGTTATATCATGTCCATGGTTTGCTGACATTTCTGCTATTATGAATACTTTTTTTGAAATGTCAAAGTTGTCAATAAGCATTTATTTTGCTCCTCTATTTATTGAATACATATACTGAAGCATTCCACTTTTATTTTCACAGAATAAGAAATTTGCTTTCTCAAACAGTTTTTTAGATGCCACATTATCTTCAGAAACAAATGCTATGATAGTCTCTAACTTATTACGTTCCTCACTAATAAGCGTTAAACTCTCATTCAGTAATTTGTTACTATAGCCTTTGCCTCTAATTGTTTCACATAAACTTAGACTTACGATTGCAGATTTTTCTTCTATTTTATATCTAATCTGTCCTAAAAATTGATCAGAACAGTCTGTTATAACATAAAAAATAACTTCATTAGAATGTAAGATATTATCAAACCATACTAGATGTTCTTCCCAAATAATTTTTTCGGGGTTAATAGAAAACTTTCTAACAGCGTCTTCATTAGACAAATTATAAACGTCAAGAACATCTTCTGCTTTAACTTTCCTTAAGAATAATTTTTCTAACAAAAGATCACTCCCCAACCAAAGCATCAATAATTCGCTTTGTACCGTTACCATCTACAACTTCCTGATATTTAACAATCAATTCTTTCCTTGTATTAAGGTCCATCATTCTCTGTAATTCACTTCCAACCAATTCACTGAATAATGGATCATTATAGGTAATGACTGAGTCGATAAGTTTATATTTTTTTAGTCCAAGTACATTATTATCCTGATTCTCTATAACCTTTATGGGGATAAATGGTGTTTGAGTAGCCATTAATTCATAAATTGATTGCCCAGCTGCTGTAATAGCTACGTCAGACTTCAACATAATCGTTTTCATCTCCTCAGCTGAAGCATTCTGGTAGAAGTTAATATTGTTCATGCTAGTTGTTACGATTTCGGGTATATTAGCAAAAGCATGTCCAATTACTACATTCAATGTAATTCCTGGATATTTATTTCTAACCAACTTTAAAAGAAGAGAAGTTAAATTATGAATATCCGAACCACCTAAGGTAATAAGAACCTCATTAACTTCCGTACTGATGGTTTCTCTTCTAACTTGGATAAAAGGGCGGCGTAAAATTACATAATTATTATCGAGTAAGTAGATATTATTTTTACTAATGGGATGTAAATCTTCATTTGTGGTTAATGATGGATTTACTACAATCCCTTTTGGGTAGTTAATTCTAGCATTATCATCAATGAATAAGCTTTTTTTTGCACGATTAGATATCTGTCTATATAAGTCTTCAGAAGCTAAGTAAGAGTCTACAACACAAAGATCATCTTCTCTTATATAATGATCTAAAAAATTGGTAGAAAGCCAATTGACCATTTTATACTTTCTATCTTTTATAATGCCAACTCCGTTTAAATCACCATGTAAAATAAACTCAACATCAATTCCTCTAAGTTCTAACTCATCATATAAAGAACTGCACCTGGAAATATGCCCTAACCCTATTTGACTTCCACCCTCTGTAAAAATCAAGACCCTCATTGAATTCATCCTCTTGCTAGTTGATTTTCTTTTGTTCAATATGTGCATTTATATTAAACAAGTCTGGTTCTTTTACAAACAACTGGACAATGTCTTCAAGGTAAAAGTCGTGACTGCCATTATATAATCTTTTATAAACCTCATTAATTAACTCAAAATCCTCTTCGGTATCTAAGGTCCAGCGGTACTTTGAATAATCAGTTTCATTCATAACATAATGAATATTATTACTATGCTCATAAATATATGGTGTAACATGCTCTCTTTGGTATTCCTCTTTTGCATGATGGTAGGCGTCTTCTAAGGCTGCAAAAGATAATACCTCGGTATCTAAACCACGTGGGTAAGTTCTTTGACAATGATCCGAACCTGCATTTGTTACAAGGTTATATCTGTGTTCTAAAAATTTACTAACCACATCATCTACTACAAATGGATCTATTAAAGGGCAATCTGAAGTTATTCTTACAACAACATCAATATTATTTTGCTTAGCAGCATAAAAATATCGGCTTAGAACGTCCTTTTCACTACCTCGAAAAACGTTTGCTCCATATTTCTTTGCTTCAACTTCAATCACATTATCTCTAGTAAGATCTGTTGTTGCTATAACAATCTGATCAATTAATGTAGATTGACTTACTCGTTCTATTACGTGACCCAGAACAGTTTTTCCTTTTATTTCTTTCATTACTTTGCCAGATAATCTTGTTGACCCCATTCTCGCTTGTATAATCGCTCCAACTTTCATCATTTTCCTACTTTCTGTAATGATTGATTACCTTGGTAACACTAGCAATTACATCGTTTACATCATCTTCTGTCATCCCAGGAAATAGCGGAATGGTAATTATCTGTTCATACAACTCTTCTGCAATAGGGCAGATGCCCTTTTCGTACCCTAGTTGTTGATAATATGGGAGAAGATGAACTGGTATATAGTGTACATTTACTCCAATGTTCTCACGTAATAAAGCCTCGAAAATCTCTTTTCTTGTCGCTGTTAACTGTTCCAAATGTAGACGAATGATATAAAGATGCCAGCTAGATGTACAGTCATCTGCTTGAAACGGTATAGTAATCTCAGGAACTTCTTGAAACGCTTTATTATACATATCTACGTATTTTCTTCTTGTCTCAACAAATCGATCGATCTTTTTAAGTTGGCTTGATCCCAGCGCAGCTTGAATATCAGTTAAACGATAATTATAGCCGAGAAATTGCATTTCATAGTACCAAGGTCCATGATTGTCCATTAGCTTGTCGTTGTCACGAGTAATACCATGTGAACGAAATTGAATTAACTTTTCATAATAAATTTTATTATTGGTGGTAATGATTCCACCTTCACCGGAGGTAATATGCTTTACTGGATGCAAACTGAACATTGTCATATCACTTGTGGATCCGATCTTACTACCTTTGTAAGTAGCACCTAAGGCATGGGCAGCATCCTCTATTACGATTAAGTTATGTTCCTTGGCAATAGCATGAATTTCATCTAGCGCAACAGGTTGTCCGGTGAAATGTACTGGAATAATTGCCTTAGTTTTTTCGGTGATTAGTTCCTCAATATTTTTGGGATCAATATTATAGGTGCTATTATCTATATCAGCAAAGACTGGTGTACCACCTTGATATAGTACGCAATTTGCACTTGCAGCAAACGTCATAGGTGTAGTAATTACCTCGTCACCTTCCCCAATTCCCGCTGCAAAACAAGCTCCATGCAAAGCGGCAGTGCCGTTTGAAAACGTTACTGCATACTTTACTCCTACGTACTCAGCAAATTCTTTCTCAAATTTTTGAACTGCTGGTCCTGTTGTTAAATAATCACCTTTTAAAACTTCAACTACTGCTTGTATATCATCATCTTCAATCGTTTGGCGCCCATAAGGTAAATAACTTTCTCTAACTGGCTTATTCTCCATTTAAAATAAACTTCCTTCCCATACAATATCGAAGAATAACTTTATTCTTTTACTAATTCTCTTAATTCATCGACAGTTAACCAATGATCATTTACATTACTGATATAACTAAAGCCATCAGGCAATGCTTTACCACCGTTTGAATACTCTTTTCTCCACCAAGGAAACTCAGGTTGAATAACGTAATACTTGTCATATTCTAATGTACGACGCGCATCATCTTCAGTAATCATTGCCTCGTGCAATTTTTCTCCTGGACGAATGCCCACAATTTTAATTGAACATTCCGGTGCGATTGCTTCGGCCAAGTCTGTCACTTTCATACTTGGGATTTTCGGCACGAAGATTTCTCCACCCTTCATACGATCTAGGCTGTCTAATACAAACTGTACCCCCTGATCTAACGTTATCCAAAAACGTGTCATACGTTCATCCGTAATCGGTATCTCACCCGTATCTTTTATTTTCTTAAAGAATGGTACTACACTACCACGGCTACCCACTACATTTCCA
The DNA here is from genome assembly GCF_004116265.1 of Anaerobacillus alkaliphilus. Taxonomy (NCBI): domain Bacteria; kingdom Bacillati; phylum Bacillota; class Bacilli; order Caryophanales; family Bacillaceae; genus Anaerobacillus; species Anaerobacillus alkaliphilus. The sequence continues at coordinate 112,780 of NZ_QOUX01000026.1, forward strand.
TATCGAACTACTGCAAATCGAGTATCTTTATCACCAGCATAAGAATTTGCAGCTACAAAGAGTTTATCTGATGCTAGCTTTGTTGCACCATATAGGTTTACCGGACTAGCTGCCTTATCAGTACTTAAAGCAATTATTTTTGTAACACCGCGATCAATGGCTGCTTCAATGATATTCTGTGCTCCATTGATATTTGTCTTTACCGCTTCAAAAGGATTATATTCACATGCACCCACATGCTTTAACGCCGCTGCATGGATGACAATATCAACCCCATCAAAAGCTCTATATAAACGATCTTTATCTCTAACATCTCCAATAAAAAATCTAATTCTAGGATCAGTAAACTCTTGAGCCATTTCAAATTGCTTAAGCTCATCACGACTAAACACAATTACTTTCTTAACATCTAAATCTAAAACTCTCTTTATGAACTTTTTTCCAAAAGATCCAGTTCCACCAGTAATTAATATTGTTTTATTACTTAACATTGTTTAGTCTCCTTATTATATAAAGTTACGCATTAATCTTTCTATTCTATATGCCTTCCTAGACACTTAGATAATCGCTCAAAATCAATCGCACGAAAGTTTTGACCATCATTTAAAATGAAGCTATTGTCTATCTATAATTATAACATGTCAAAATTCGACACTCTAATGACTTCTTTTTGGTAATTTCACCGAGTTGCACCAACTTAGTTGATAGGATCATCTCCCATAATATCTCAGTCATCTGGAGTAGTCTCACTTACTTCCCATCCAATAAATATATCGGCATGTATTTTTATTTTTTGTATTTTTTCTTTATATTTAATTTTTTTATAAGATTTATTTCAAATAAATTGTTTCAACAACAACTCATTCTTAAAGTTGTTTGGAATAAAGGTTTGTATGCACATGTGGGGAGATGTTTAAACTTTCAGGGCTTTCACATGACAAATAGGAAACTAGTAAACTATCTGTTATTTCGTAGTAAGAAACATGTGAATCGTGATACAGATTTGAGTGGTATTTAGTGCAAGTCGGGAGCGCTATTTACTAATATTCAATCTAAATTATGTAGTTATTAAAAACCTTTGGTGAGGATAATAGCGGATAAACTATCAAAACATGACCTACAACAAGGTTTTTTCGGGGTGTCACAGTGACGATCCTCCAATCCAAAATGATCAATTTATGATCCAAATTAGCCAACTTATGATCCGAACGCATTTTTATACACTGTACCTCCTGTAGAAAAGGAAGGAGCCACCAACAGCTCCTCCCCTAGCCAATCCCTAAACCATCTGCACCTGCTCAACATACATTGCGCTCGACAACGCGCGCCCCAACCTTGCTCACTAAGAAGCCAGCGCTTGAAACGAATGCACCCTGAGCTAGCACTAAATCCATCACCAAGGACACTTTCGCCGCGTCCACAGGCTCGATTGGGGCATCTAGCGAAATCGTGACGTTTCGGCCCCCTTCACCCTAAACATACATGTCCCGGGCCAAATGGGTGGGGAGGTGCTGCTTACATTTTTTGATAGCCTCCAAGCGCCACGACTTTACCGTATTGACCGAGACATTCTGCTCCCTAGCAATTTGACTTGGACCTTTACCAAATTCTAAATATTCCATGAGCCAAAACTTTTCTCTTTCTGTTAAAAACGGGAGGACGGGTCGTAATGAAATCGTCACCCAGGTAGATGGTACTCCCGCCACAATTTCCTCCATAAATGGAGAATCGGATAAACTCGCATAGTAACTGCGTTCTTTGTGCAAAAAATTTAGCATTCGTCCTCGAACATATTTTTTTATATAGGCAGGGAAATAGCCTTTCCCCTCCTGATAATTTCTACTCGCATCCCACATCGCCAGTAAGCCAATCTGGTACAGCTCATCATTGTATTGGTAAGCTCTCAGCACTTTGATTTGTTTCTTAATAATTGGTTCAAATTGTTCAACTAACTCTTCAAAGTCCATTTCATGAACACTCCGGCGGAAAGCGCGCCTTCCAAATATTCCGCGGTTACCCTTATTATTGCGGTTCGCACTTGGAGTGTCATATGGCCGAAATTGGTGTTTGACGTAACAAACTTAAACTGTAAACTAGGTAGAATTTAAACTTTGACTAGGTCAAACTTTAATCTTTCTATGAATTCTCTCCCCACCTCTTTTTCGAAAAGTAGGTATCTATAAATGAAAGGGGAGTTCAAAAACATGAAAAATGGACAAATTGAAAAGTTTACGAGGTTTTCACAGTTTCAAAGCGTGGAGGAATTTAATAGACATGTAAGAGGCTGGTTAGAGGAGCACGCACGAATTTTTTCAAAAAGTGAACGCATTGCTCTCATGTACTTAAGTCGCTATGCGGTAAAAGTTGTTGGGGTAGCCAATGTAAAGATCGGTACATTGCTGAAGACGATCAACGAGGAGTACAACGGAAACGGAATATCAAGATCAACAATGAAACGAATGATTGTAAAAGCAAAACAGATCGGCATGCTCATCACTCACGAATTAGTGCGCGAAAACGGCGGTCAATCTAGCAACTTGTATGTCTTTATGCGTCGACCTGAACCACCCAAGCCAGAAAAATTGAACCCCCCTAATAAAACTACTTCTTTAAAAACTATTAAAGAAATAGAGAATCGTAATGAGCTCGACCACAGTTACACAAGTGAAAAAGTTCCGCAACCTTTTGTGAAATTAGTCAAATGCTTTTTTGATAGCTTTCAGAACATAGAAGAGTACTGGCGGATGACAGAGATTGCGGCTTATAAGTATGTCTATGAGAAAAATCAAGCACTAAAACTAGACGTTGCGATCCAGTCATTTAAACAAACCATCCGCAAAATGAAGCTTAGTAACGTGAAAAAGCCTATCGCTTACTATTATTCCGTGGTCGTGAGCAAGTTTGAGCAAGAATTTCATCGTGAACTAGACGAAATCGAGCAGGACGGAACGAAATATTATGGCTCGACTTTCATTAAAATGACGCATTAAGGGACGCATTGAAGCATTAGGGACGGTTCCATTATACTTTCAACATTGGCCCAGAATGCTTGAAGTAATCTCATAGCACATGCTACTCTTTCAATTCAATTGTCTATCCAAAAAGAAGCACGAGAACTGTCCCCATGCATCTGTGGAACAAGGGCATGGGGGCGTCACAGTGACGTAAATCTCTTACGTGTGTTTTAGACGAGTGGAAGAATGGTTATTTTTATTACTCTCCGATTTTTGTTGGGCAAGGTATTATTAATTTAATTTGTTCTAATTTATGATGTTTAACAAAATGATACTGAACATTTCCCATTTCTAGATTGCTCCATTCGGGAGCTTGCAACCGACCATCTTGGATATCTACCGCTCGAAGATAATATATTAGTTTCAATAACATATCACTCTACTGATCTATATCTGTCTCAGATTAACTTATAAACATTGAGTATAGTTCTAATAAAAAAAAACAAAAGTTTTCCGTATATTCCCTTTTCGCGTACTCTAGTAGATGGTTCACCTCTTCTATCAACTAGATAATGTTGATAAAAAAGGGTATAGCCTTGGAATTTCAAGATCAACTGAAAAAGCAATTTGCATTTATTATTAAGGGGCGTCGGACGAAACTAGCTCTATCCCAGGAAGAACTAGCTTTTCGTTCTGATTTAAGTCCAGAAACGATTAGTAATATTGAAAATGCGAAATCAATCGCTAACCTTGAGACAATTTTTAAACTAGCCAAAGGATTTAATATAAATCCCGGCCATTTAGTAAACGAAGTTTATGAAAGACTTCAATAAGACATTCTTAAAAATTTGGAGTAGGGCCCTCTCCCTATTCCTACTAGTATATGTATCTCCAATACAATCCTACCAATGCCTATCTAATTGCCCTTATTTATATTCTATAAAGAAGGTGATGACAAGCGGTACTTCTACTATTTTACATACCATCTATTCATAGGCTTTTCTTTTACTAGCAGGGGAGAACCCCATAAAAAGGAGACTATTTATGACAGTAGAAATTTTACTCGACTATACCATCAATCAAAATACAATTGCCATTATCACAGTTGCTCATATTGATTATCAAACAAAGGTCATTGAGAAGAATGCCATCTTTTACGTCAAAAAACCTGCTCTAGAATTGATTAAAAATGCTTGTCTCATAGGCGGTTCATCCTATGAAGGGAGAAAAATTGCTGTATCATATCACATGAGAGTAAAACACAAGGTTCCAATTCCGATCAATCCTATTCTTCACATCTTTGCCTTTCCAACTCATTCTCCAACACAATATCATTGCAGCTGGATCTTTCCTAGTCATGTAAAGGCTATTGAAAAGCATCCAACTAAACCAAATCATACCGTCATTATTTTTAAAAATTCATATAAACTCGAAATCCCAGTCTCTTACTATCAAATAGAAAAACAACTCCTACGCAGCGCAGGTTGCATTATACAGTTCTCAGAGTTGTCAGTTACTAGTTGAGAGGAGATTTTATATATAGTTAAACATTTAATTAAAGACAAATAGCAATAGCAGCCCTGATATAAACTTGATCATTAGGGCTGCTTAAATAAGTTCAACACATCACAATCCAAGAGCATAAACACACGTCTATAAAGTTTTCACTAACTATTTGCTCTAATACTTTAATCGAGTTGGATATGACTCCAATATAAATACCTCTAAACCTTGACGAAGCTATTTAATCGGAGCCCGTAAGGTCATGAAAGCACGAGGATCTTCCCCATGTTTTCCCTTCGACAAATTCCGGGTTGTCACAGTGACGCCTTCAATAGGATTTTAAAGGCTAGTTTTAATGCTAGCCCTTTTTAAACTCTCATTTATTTATATTCTATGACTCTACTTATGGATTTTTTAAGCTGAAAGATTTAAATTCATTAAGCTTTAATTGATTTTTACTGAATAAGTAATGTTCAATCATATTTAAATTAGTTGTGGAGCCATTATAATCTGCTGACCCAATTGGTGTCAGTTTAAAGAATGATATTATATCTTCTAATAATGTTGGACTTTGAAGGTCAATATCATAATAATGCCATAAAGTTGCGTATATAATGGCTAAACCAATACTAAATTTAATAACTCTAGTTTCATCTTCTCTAAGTAATTTTGTAGAAAAAGGATATTCAATTTCACTAGATACTTTTAAAATAAACTCATTGAATTTATTAAATTCACTAATTAACCATTCAAGTTGTTCCTCCTCATTATTTTTATATAATGATGCTTTTCTCATTAAAAAGTCTTTAGAAATTTCGCTTGCATTTCTGATATCTAACAATCCTAATTCTATAATATTAAGTAAAACGGCTATTTCTTGATGATTTTTCTGCTTACTAGTTCTACTAGGAGTAATATTATATATAGAGTAGAGTAATGAGTTCTGAGAACTCTCATCATTTCTATTCTCTATTAAACCATTTATAAAATTAGTTATATATTTATTTGACTCTGAAAAGTAAGTTACTAAATCTATTTCCTGCGTTTCAAGTTTTCTAGTATTGGTATTGTAACGCTTAAATAATTCAATTTCTTCTTCTGGATTAGGGAAACTGTAAAATTCTAATGTAGATAAATGACTACCTAATATCTTAATTTTATCTTCTATATTTAGGTCTAAAAATCTTATTCCGTTGTATTCTGGTCTTAGCTCTAAGCCCTTCAAAGAAAATTTATTTTTTACAAATCTATATATTGCATTTAAGCGATGTTGTCCATCCATTACATGACGCATTTGCAATCTATTTTGAGTTCTAATTAGAAATACTTCTGGAATAGGAATACCGATTAGAAGTGATTCAATTATAGAACTTTCCTCTTTTAATGTAGATTTATAATTCCTTTGATAGTCTGGACTAAGTATAATCCCTTGTAGATAATCAATTTCATCAAATTCACTATCCTTTTCGTCTATTAGATACTTTTCTCCTTTTTCTATGAATTTAACCATATCTTGAACAGAGAAAACTGGTCTGATAAATTTAACAGGCTCCTCAAAATATCTCATCATTTAAGTTTACCCCCTTCTAAGATTACTTCGTAATTAAATCTTATAGATTTGACTAAATTATCTTTATCTGGATAAATGCTCTCAAAGTTAATTCCTAAGCTGAATAATTCTTTTAATATATCTTCTTTACAGTTTTTATTTATTACGGCAATCGCAACCTTATCTTTTAAGTCTGATAAGAAATCTGGGTTACCCATATAATCATGAGATGATAACCTCAAAAAACAGCCTTTTTGAAAATGTATTCTTTCATTAATATTTGGAACTTTGATAAAATAGGAACAAGAGATATAATCTTTTAGATAATTTCTTTCGCTCGCATCCTGTAAATTTATTAATTTTTCTTCTCTTCCTATAGTCTCTTTATTGAAAGCTGTTGAGTCAACAAAAAATACAATAGAGTGGTTTCTAGTATATTTATAATCTTCTATTGCAAACAATAATGATATTATATGGGCTTCAGTGAAATCTAAATACTCTGTTGGTAGTCCATAATGCTGCCCCTCAGCCCGAAGTTCTTCAATACTGCGCTCCTCTGTCCCCTTCTCATAATGTGCTATTTTCTGTCTAAAGGTATGCTCATAACCCTTTGCATGAACATCTTGTTTTTTTTCATAAATTCTATAAATAGATGGTACTAATTCATAGCTACAATCTTTTTGACCTCTTGATACATAACTATTAACTGACTTTGACTCTAATTCATGTATAAACCGAGTATAATCACCTAAAGAATTAATTAACGTTATATTTGATTTATCTTCAATTAAATACTTTTCTGCTAAAGTCTGCTCAACAACACTTTCACTCCACTCATTATTTACCACTTTATCATATAACTGATTTAAATCGACTTTTAATTGGTTATCCTCAGATTGCGGAATTAATTGTATTATTTCTTTCAAACTTAAGTAATCAATTTCTTTAATATCAAAGTTAATTTTATCGTCATTTGCCTCTGGTTCCCCTTCCATCATTTCCAATCCATCAATCAAGTAAACTATGTTCTCACGTACCTTAACAAACTCGTCTCCACTATATTGTATTAAAAGACTCTTTTCAATTATGTCTATAGTATAATTTTCCTTTATGTCCTTTATATCTTTTCTATATGTTTCGTATATGTACGTGTAGTAATCACTATGTTCTTTTACGCTTTTACTTGAAATATCAACATCTCTAAAAATTGCATATTCTAAAACTCCCATATCCCACACCACCCTAATAATAATCTACTAGTTTTATTTTAATACTTTACATAAAAATTCCAATACATTTTTTAAAAAGCCGTACTAATAATTAATACTGCTTTTTCCTTCCATAAGGAGTAAATTTAAATGTTAATTACTAACTGCATAATCGTATTAATTAGTACATTAGTACTCTTTTAAATAATATTGCATAAGATACCTCATTTGCTTATGATACGGTTCATCGTATCATTCACCAAACTTAATCTACAACATATCTGTTATTGTTTCACTGTGAATCTTATTAATAGAATGCAAGAAGAAGCCATGAAGAGAGAATCGAAGATCTCTACCATGGCCTCCTAATAAATAGCCATTCCAAATTTCGGATTGTCACAGTAGTTTCCAATCGCTTAAATACTTTAAATGAATGGGGGTCTGACCCCACTACTTTTGGACTTTAACTATTATACAGAGGGGGCTTGCCCACAATATTATGGGATGTAGAAGTCACACGTGACAGTTTTTCCTTCTATTTTTGTAACTCTAGTTTTTCCAAAAGCTAAACTAAGATATAATACTTTTTCAACCAATACTTCTCTATTTAATGTAGACTTACCATCCAGTGAGCTAGAAATAAAATCCATCAACTCAGTAATTGATTCATCAATATTATTCAAGTGTTCCCTTGAGGCCTCGTCTAACTGAATTATCTTGAAGTCTGACGTAACATCATAAGGTTTTACCATTAGATATCTATATAATTTATTTAAAGATTTTCTTGTTTCACTTATATCATTATCCTTAGTTTCAGAAATTATATCCCACACAGAGTAAATATTGTTAATAAATTGTTTGAGCTCATGCAAATATTGTTTAAACTCAATATACTCTTGGTGTATTTGCTTCCGTTCCATTTCCTCTTTTTCTATTTGCTTTTTAATCTCATTTTCTCTTTCTTCTTTTTCCTTATAATATTTAGTTACTGCAAAACTGGTAATGCCTCCACTAACTATACCTATTAAAAGATCTCCCAATATCATATAAATAAATACCTCCAGTTTCTGATTGTCTTTCTTATACAAACTAAAATAATCATTAAAATTGGGTACCCCTACGGATACCCAATCAACTATAAGTTACTTAGTTATCATACCCCAAATACCTTAGCAACCCATGCAACATAGTCGCTGATTGACCTCTTGTTGCTTTTTTGAACGGCTCATAATTATCTCCAAGATCCGCTCTGTGAATATTAAGTTTCGTTAGTTCAGCTACTTCTGTTTGAGCCCAGCTTTTTGGTATTAACTGATAATCTTTGTATGAAGCTAACAACTCTTCTTTTTCTTCAGTAGTAATAGAGTTATCTTCACCTAAAAACTTTAGAACCCTTGAAATCATTACAGCCATCTCGGCATTAGTAATAAATTCATTTGGTGCAAAATAGTCTTTGCTCTTTCCATTTATTATTCCTGCATTATAAGCTGCTCCGATGTATCCCGCGAACCACTGATCTTTTTTCACATCTTTGAACTGAGACAACACGTTAGCATCCTTCTCACTAATGTTCAATGCTCGTACAAGAAGTGCAGCAAACTCAGCTCTAGTAATACTATCCTCTGGCGCAAATCTAGTTTCTGTCTTACCGTTAATAATAAATTTCGATGCTAATAAATCTATTGATGACTTTGCAAAGTGGTTATCTACATCACTAAATGATTTACTATGCTCGGCAATTACAACTATTCCTTGACCTAATCGGTTAATGTTAATATCTGTTTCCTTCGCAACTGTTTCAAATTTTGCAGGTATTGAGCGTAGGCTACTACCCTTCTCTTCATAAAGTAATGCTACAGCCTTATTTTGACTCATTACTTGGTCTAATTGTAGTGTAGATGAAATATTGTTGTCACCTAGCAATATTTCTACCCTCTTTTGACCTACTTGTGCATGAATTCTTAAGGATAATGGGTTAATTAAAGCTTTCGCCCTATTATTTCGAAGTAGCTGTTCAATGTTTTCAGCAACTTCACCCTCGACTTTATCAATAGATATAACAATACTAATTTTTTCTAAGTCAGCATTTAGCTCTTTAGATACTTTAGAAAAGTTAATAAGAGATAATGGAAGACCTAAAGAAAAATCATTCAGTAATAGGTTTAGATTGTTATCACTATTATTTACTAGACTTGACGCAGGTATCTCTAACATTAAACCTTTATTATCATCGCCTAATAAGTTTAAGTCATAATTTACTATTACACTATTATTTTTATCCTTTCCAAAGCTTGAGCTATCAACACTTACCTTTTGAACAGTATTACCGTAACGATTTATTGCATCAGTAACCCTTAAAGTGTTCCTTGCAAATTCCTCTGTTGAATTTAGCTGTTGGCTGTTCACAACTACCCTAACACTTACTTCTTCACCACCATATGCAACTGTAATAATAGCTCTTCCAGGATTTTTAGCAGTTAAAACCCCACCTACCACATCAACTATAGTTTCGTTTGAAGTTGTAATTGTAGCTGCACTTGTAACATCTCTAATACTGTCATCAGAATATGATGCTGTAACTTTCATTTTTTGTGTCTGCCCAACTGTTAATTGGTATAACTGAGAGTCTAAAGAGACTGAGGTAGTTTTTATATCATTAATTTGAACATTGTCAATTGATACCAACGTATTTAAGTCCATCGTTGTTAACTCCAAACGGTTATACTTCGTAGGTTCAAATACGATATTAAACACTTCTCCTTCTCCTGAAATCGCCTCTGTCCCAGCTAAACCTACATGGATTTCTCCAGGTTTGTTAACGTTAAAAGCAAAACTATAGTTACTTGTATTATTAGTTTTTTCTACAGAAACAGCCTTAAAATATTGACGGTCGTACTTTAGAACAATATTTGAACCATACAACTTTGTTTCATCAATATTGAACTTCACTGGTATAGAAATATTTCCTTCTTTAGTAATAGGTTGACCTAGGGAGAAAAGGGAACTTAAATTAGCTTGATTTGAATTCCCCCACGAACCGGAAACATCTCCTAACATAACAGCAGTAAAGTTTTGAGAATTTAAGTTTGAGTTAATATTGTTGTACGTTCGTTCACTTGGTGTGAAAGCCCATACCTTTCCTGAACCAGGAAAGGGACCTTCTAGAAGTCCAACTGCTTTTTCTAAAACATAAGCTGCATCCATAGAATTAATTCTTCCATTTTGGTCTACATCCGCTGCTAATCTTTGATTTTCAGTTAGACTAATTAATCCAACTGCCGCTTGTAATATAAGAGAAGCATCATATGAACTTAACCTATGCTCTTCTTTTGTTCTATTAGCTTTTAATTGATATGCACCACTTATAACATTGTCGAGACTAAAACTGCCGTTTGACGTAGTAGCTGTTTCATAGTCTTTGTTTCCGGTTAGTGTTAGATCTACATCTGGAACTAATAAATTGTTACTATAGTATCTTACAGTTCCTTTTACACTAAAGGTATTAGCTAGATTGAAGTTACCGTTTGTAATGGCTGTTTTAATATTTCCATCATTCAGTTTTAAACTGCTGATAGTTAATGCTGAATTCGTTTTATCACTATCTAAAACCTTAAATTCCATTATTGCTAATGAACCAGTACCTGATACTGCTGTAGCGGATGCCATTGAGAGTTTAATGCTACCCTTTATAGCTGTATTAGTAGCTAGTGAGAAGTTAGGCGTTATGGTACCTAAGCGTACATTCATCAACTCTAACATACTACTATCGTATATCACTTCTGTATCAACAGCTCTTAACCCAGAAACACTGCTAATTAAAATTGGAACCTCAATAATATGACCTACATTAGCACTAGAGTCAGGCAAACTTACATTCACTTCGTCACTGACGTATTTATAAGCACCCAGTAGAGAATGTTTAGATCCATCTGAATTTGTCACAGTAATATTAACAGTTGCTGGTATATGCGCTGGTGAAACAACTTTTATTCGATTACTGCTTTCAACTTCTACATTTTCGGCATTTACCTGCCCAAAGGACACCTTTGCACCGGACTTGAAGTTACTTCCGTTAATAGTAACAACTGTCCCACCTGAAGCTGGTCCCTCAGCAGGTGAAACTGATGTAACCCTTGGTGCATCATTAATTATCAACTTATGTGGCATTTCAGGTCGTCCATGCCGAACTATAGAGATGCCATCTGTCGCTTCAATATAATACTCAATTCCTGGTGCTTGCATTATTGTACCTTCCAAAGTAAACGCATAGCGATCGCCAGTTGTTTTTACCATGTTTCGTGCAGTATAGGTTGTTGTTCCAATCTTACGATAAAATAACTGCACATTTTCAACCCTTACATTATCTGTTACATTAGCATGTATTTGTAAAGACATGTTTGCAGTAGCATTTGTAATGGCAGTATGACTGACAACTGGCGGAACAGTATCAATTGGAGTTGCCGATGCTGTATTGGAGTATTCAGATTCACTCAAGTCCGTTTTAACTACTGTAAACTTATAATAATAAGTTTTCCCTGGCTCAACATTAGTATCATCATAACTCTTTTGATCTGATGGAATAACAGTTGTATTAACCTTTTCGAAATTCCCATTTAAAGTATTACTACGATATAAGTTATACCCAGCTAACAAATCAAAATCATCTTGTGTCCAAGTTAAAGTTACTTTCCCTTCATTACCAACAGCCTGTAAATTCATTGCCTCAGTTCCAGAAGTTATGATCTCAAATCTAAATCGTTCTGAGTCATTTCCTGTTACTAGCCAAGGATTATCTGCTGCAACTGCTCCTTGAACACGGAAAAATTGATAGCCGTCACCAGTTAATGAGGAAATTCTAAAATCACCCTGCCAATGCCTTGGTGAAATCCAACCACCATTTACTGGATTAACCGTATAGTCTGTAGTAGGCATATCTGGACCGAAAGAAACTCTTGGTTGTACAGTTTGTTCCATATCTCTATTAAATAGGACATTAACAGTAATTTCTTCTGCACCTACTCTAGTTGTTCTTTCTTCAGCCTTTGTCGAAACGTAAATATCCGTAACAAATGGATATGCTTTTTCTGGAGCTTTAGTTAAAATAGGGTTAAAAACTACTTCCTCCATATTCTTGAAATCGTTAAAATCAACGATAGCTCTATCAATTAAAGTTGTAGAATTGGTACCCCAATAGTTAAAGGACAAGTACCTTTTGTACTCTCCGCCTTCTTCACTAATAAACCTCATCCAATTATTAACGTTAGGATCCCACCAACGATTTAAAATAGCATTATTTTGAATGGTAGAAAGGGCTCCGCTCTCAATAAACTCTATTCGGATCTTGTCAATTTCTTCACGAGTTATTCCAACGCTTTCATTAAACGCTAAAGTGTTTTTAAGAACTGTATAACCTTCTTTTCTTAGTAAACCTACTAAATTCAAATCATTTTTGGTTTCTTGTTCAGTTGAAAAACTAAGATTGTATGCGTTACTAAATTGGTTATGGAACAAATCTTTAACTGCATTTTGAGGTATTTGTAAAGTATAAGTAGTATTTCCTTTTAAATTTCCTAAAGGTTCTATAATTAGCTTTGTACCTTCAATTTTTCTACTTTTCAGCGAAATTATATTGTTTTGTTGATCTTTTAACCTGATTAAACCATAATTATCTCCAGGCTGTATTACTTCATTAAAAATAAACTTAATATTAGCATCTTGGGGTACATTTATAGCGTTAAATTTCGGTTCAACTGAAACAATTGTCGGTTCATCCATATCTGGTAGAATACCAAACAATGTTTGTACTGGTATGTTTCGATTAATTGTAGTTAGGTCACCTAATTGACCATTATTATTTTGTCCCCATGAATAGACCTCTCCAGCCTCTCCCACGAGGAAATTATGATAATTTCCAGCCGAAATTCTTCCAACCTTATTTATATTTATGTTTGTTGGTATATCTCTAATTGTATACGTCCCATCACCTAATTGGCCTGCTTCATTATATCCCCAAGCCCAAACGGTTCCATCACTCTTTTTAGCTATACTGTGATAAATACCTGTGACTACTGACTCAACATTATTAATATTGATCTTAACTGGACTGCTAAATTGATCCCATATTTGCCCATATCCAATTGCACCAAAGTTATTTTGCCCCCATCCCCATAGGGTACCATCTTTTTTTAAAGCTAATGTAAAATTGTATCCAGCAGTAACCGCATTTACTTCAGAAATATTTTTTACTTGAACAGGTATTAGTCGATCAGTTTTGGTACCGTCACCTAGTTGGTTATAACTGTTATTCCCCCACATCCAAACAGTTCCGTCACTTCTTAAAGCAGCAGTATGAGTTGGACTTAAAGACATTTCTATAACATCTGTTAAATTTTCTACTTGGACGGGAAATGATCGATTTATTTTACTACCATCGCCCAATTGACCATAATAATTTTCTCCCCAAGCCCAAACTGTTCCATCATTCCGAAGTACAAAACTATTGCTTTCACCTGCATAAACTTTCTTAACATTATCGATATCTACTTGTATTGGTTTGGTTTCAATTCCCCATGTTCTACCATTACCTAATTGCCCATAGTTATTATGTCCCCAAACCCAAACAGACCCATCATTTCTTAATGCTAATGAATGTCTTCCACCGGCAGAAACATCAATAATATCTACTAAGCCTCTTACTTGGATCGGTGTACTCCTTCTAGAATTGGTATTATCCCCTAACTGCCCGTATTCATTATCTCCCCATGTCCAAACAGTTCCATCTCCATTTAATGCTATAGAATAACTATCCCCACCATCTACTTTTTTTGTATTAAAACTTATCTCACTCTCCCAGACTGTTACAATAGCATCAGCTTGAATTGCACCATTTTGGTTTGTTGCAGTAACTAATGCCGTACCTACGCCTCTTGCTGAAACCAAGCCATTTTGATCTACTGAAACAACTGCTTCATTACTTGAAAACCATAATAAACTTTGATTTGAAGAATTTCCAGGTTGAATAACTGGTGTTAATTGGGTTGGTTCAGATCCTAAAACTAGTCGCAAAAATGTTTGATCAAATCTAATTGAATTTACCGGTACTACAACAGATACTACTGCTTCAGCTGTATAACTACCGTCTCTTGTTGTAACCAAAATCGTTGCAGTACCTTCAGATATTCCTGTTACTCTACCATTTTGATCAACCGAGACTATATCAGGATTACTAGAAGCCCATTCTATCGTCTTATCTGTTGCACCTATTGGTAATACTGTAGCAACTAAAGTTTCTTGTTCCCCACTCGCTAGTTCTAAGGATTGTTTATTTAAAGTCACACCAACTACTGGTACAACCTCTATCACATCGACCTCTACAGTTGCAATAAATCCACCATCTTCAGTTGTTGCTGTAATTGTGGCTTTACCTATTTCTAACGGGGTTACTAAACCATTATCATCAACAGAAGCAACATCTGTATCACTTGAGCTCCAATTTACTCGTTGGTTAGTAGCTTTTTCAGGAGTAATTTTTGCTGCTAATTGAGCCGGTACCCCACCTTCTCCAAGTATTAGCCTATTAGTATTAAGTGTTATTCCTGTGACATAAGAAACACCTGGCACTTCAATAATATACATACCATTAGAATGAGAATAATCATACCATTGCCCAGAATTCCGATCGATACTAACGTAATTAGCAGGTGAATGTATTGTACAACCGTTACATCCATATTTGTTATCCGGCTCTCCAACTTTCCAGTTTGTGTAATTTACTTCTTCACCATTAATCCACTCAAAAATACCCTCTTCTTCAAAGTCGTTCAAACCTATCACAGGGTCCTGGTAAAAATCCCAAAAATTATACTCTGGGTATTTACTTTCAAAAAGATGACGGTCTTGTAAATAGTTAGACAGATAGGACATAATAAATTGGTTTTCTTCTGCATCATCAATTGTAACTATATGTCCACCTATTTCTTTTGCAAACCTTTGTACTAACTGGAATTCTCCATCTCTAGGTAAATCAGTAATGTTTGATCTTACAGCAAAATAAGTACTTCCATTTAAATTACTTTTAATGGGAAATACTGTTTGAAACGCCTTATTAGGGTCAATCCTTGAACCAAATTGCTTCCCACGAGAAACAAAATAGGTTCGATCACCATACTGTTGATCTTTTAATTTATAATTTTTTAGAAAGACATTATCCTCTGCCCAAGCAGTATCAAAATACATGAAGTTTGAATCGAACAGGTTTCCTTTTAATTTTCCTCTAAGTCTTAACATCCAAGAAATTGAGGGATTATCCGAATACCATTCAGTAGTTCCTAAATTATAGAATATAGAATTAGAGGTTTCCTCAGAGTGCACGTACGGTCCGTGCCAAATATCAATCCCTACTACCCCATTCTCTAAAAATCTCTTAAACATCATATTAAATAAATCCTGACTAAAATAGCTATGATCAATCTTTTGAACTGCAATATTTGGATTCATAACCTTTGTATAATTTAACTCAGCATACCCTCTGTATCTGCCCGAGGCCGATTGATGGTACCTTAAACTCTCAGTCGAATACACCTTCACCTCATGCCCTGGAAACAAACTACTTGCAAACATTTCTACCGGATCTTCAGCCGTTCCATTAACGAGGAATTTACCTCTAACCTCAATATATGCCATCGTTTTTTCTGCATATGGATCTTCAGGTTCACTGCTCCAGAACTGAATTTGTGTTCCTGGTAAAACTGTTACCGTTGCTCCTTCTCTGATTAAGGTTGCATTTGGGACAATCCAATAATTATCTTTTGTTAAGGTCATGTCCTTATCAATTACACCTGGCAAAATAGTTCCTTTTCTAACTGCAAGTCTAATACCAGTTTGGTAAGTATATGTTTGTGTATCGTTAGCATCAAAACCATTTCTAGCAGTCATCGTAACATTTATTGGAATGATGTAATCATTTGGTGTATCTGCTGCAATTTTTATTTTAAATGGGTTGTTAACTCCTACGACAACATCATTCTCATATATTAGACCATTGTCGTCTGTACCGAAGTTTCCTATTGCACCGTAATTAACTGTATCGTTAATAATCGTTGCATAAGGACTACTAAGTCCGGCTGAAGATACCTTAGTATCAATCTTAACTTCAACATTATCGGCTTTTCCCCAATGGTTTCTAATAACTAATGCAATATCAATCGTTTCCCCAGCATCAACAACTCCATTTCCGTCGTTACCTTCAGCTATATTGGGGGTGTCAAAAATATAATGTTCTACATAACTCAATTCTGGCTTAGGTGTATTGGTTAATGCTTCATAAGCATTGACTGAACGATATTTAATTGGTGGCGACATAGGGTCTGGAGTAATCCCTTGTTTCCAATCGCCTGTAGAGGCTATTTGCCCCATAATAAATCGTGAAGAATACATCTCTTTATCATTAAATTTTGAGCGAACTAATGCAGCTATAGCAGATACAACTGGTGCTGACATCGATGTCCCTGACCATTTAGCGTACTGATTATTAGGTAGGGTACTAAATATCTCCACTCCTGGTGCCATAATTTCATATTCACTTGAATTTTGTGGAACTGTGTCCCAATTCGAGAATCCAGCCAAATAATCCCCATTCATAGCCGGATGTTGTCTTTCAGCCATTACTCCTAATACCCATGGATATGCTGCTGGATATAAGTTTGCCCCACGAAGATGTGGTAAGTTTGGTCTAGCATGGTTACCTGCAGAAGCAACTAAAACAGACGTTCCAAATGCAACTTGTAATGCATCTTCCTCTAAAGTTGACCTACCATATCCACCAAAACTCATATTAATAATATCGGCACCTTTATCTACTGCATAAAAAATAGCTGCTGCAATGTCTGATGAAGCCAGAATTCCACTTGACTGAGCGGCTTTCAATGCCATAATTTGTACATTATGGGCAATACCAACCCCACCAATATCATTGTTAGCTTGAGCCGCAATAATACCAGCGACATGCGTTCCGTGCCCGTGGTCATCCATTGGATCCCCGTTTCTAGCAACAAAGTTTGCTCCATGGATATCATCCCTAAAACTATTACCATCATTATCTTGACCGTTCCGGGTCTCAGACGAGTTTACCCACATGTTCCCAACCAAGTCTGGATGCTTATAATCAATTCCAGTATCTATAATAGCAACAACGATATCTCTGTTACCTCCAGAGTTCATTCCGTTTTCCTCTAAGTAATTCCAAGCTTCTTTGATTCCAGACTTATCTAGATACCATTGTTCAGCTACTTTTGGATCTGTAATGTTATCTGGTACTTCCAACTTATCTATCTTTCTAATAAAATCTGGCTCTACGGCTAATATATTGGACTCACCAGACAACTCTTCTATAACTTCTCCTATGTTTGACCCTGGCTCTAAAGAAGCACGGTGCCACTTAGAGAGATTTTCTACGGCTTTTACATCACTACTTAATACTCCTAATTTCTCATTTGCACTTTGAGAAAATAGTGGTTCTAAATGCAGGACACCATATTGCTTAAATGGTTCTAAGTCAATAGTTGTAGTATAACTACCGCCTCTACTTCTTCTTTGTGGTTCAATTTTAACGAGAAGCGTATCCTCTTTAAAACTATAACTTTCTAATTCCTTATTTCTGCTATTCTCATTTTCTTTGAAAGGCTCATATGCCCTCAAACTATCCTTGTAAATATGATGAGGTCCAAATGATATCTTTGGAACAGGGAGAATAACCTCACCTCCCTCCACACTATCGGGAGGTATTATTTCATCTGATACTTGCATCTCAAAATCACTAAAATCTTCTCCCGGATATGTATAAGCAATACTAGGGAGTAAAGAAGAAAGCACTAAAAAAAACACATTTAAAACAATAAAAATTTTCCTTTCCACAGGATTCCCTCCAATTTTCTTCCATAATTTATCAAATATATCCAAAAGTTATTATACCATTACTTTCCACTTTAATAATAGATTCAAATTGTGACTTTAGTACTGTTTCTTACAAATATCGTCATTTAATTTACCAAAATCTGAAGTTTTTTTACTTTTTATTGAAATTTTATTATAAAATACATTTGATACTATAATCTAAAAGAACTATATACTTAGAAAGGTGTGTAAAAACATGTCTAGTACTACAAAGAGGCTATTATTGGTTTTATTTATCTTTACTTTTTTTACCTCATCATTTTTACCTAGTCTTGTAGTTGCCAATACAAATGAGCAGCCTTCTCTCAATGGAAGCCAAATTTCAACTAATATTGAAAATTCGTTAGTAGAAAAAAGAGAAAGAGATAAAACAAATAGTAGGAGTAACTTAAGGAAGAGTGAGAAGAATTTAGAACATATTACAACTGCAGAAATAGAAGAATTTTATAGTAATAGAATGCGCCCAAGCAATAATCCAGCGGTCGAATCCACTCCCAATCCAGAAACTAATGAATATATCGTTACATATAGACAAAATACTAACATTAGCAATCTAAGACAAAAACACCAGCTAAAAACCAAAAAGAGGTTACCCCTAATTAATGCTGAGTTAGTAGAATTACCAAAAGGGTTGCAACAGAAAAATGAGGTGCTAGCTAATCTAAAAAGAGATGCTTCAGTTTTATCGGTTCAACCTAACTATAAGTACTACTCGTCATCAGTGACTCCTAATGATCCTCTTTTTAAAGAACAGTGGGGACTAAATAATATTGGCCAAGGAATTATGGGGAAGAAGGGAACTCCTAACATTGATATTGATGCATTAGAAGCTTGGGAGATTACTAGAGGAAACAGCGATATTATAGTTGCTGTTATTGACAGTGGTATTGACATTAATCATCCTGATCTAAAAAATAATATATGGAAAAATCCAAACGAATTACTAAATCAAAAAGACAACGATAATAATGGATTTATAGATGATACTAACGGTTGGAATTTTTACGATCAGAATAATAAAGTATTTAATGCTTTTCACGGTGATGATCACGGAACACATGTTGCAGGGATTATTGCTGCATCAACAAATAATAATATTGGAATAAGTGGTATCGCTCCAAATGTCAAAATTATGCCCCTAAAAATAATTGGGCCAAATGGTGGTGATACAGCAAGTGCCATTCAAGCGATTGAGTATGCTACAAAAATGGGAGCTCATATCATAAATGCAAGTTGGGGCGGCAGGGCTTATGACCATGCTTTAAAAGAGGCAATTGAAAAATCTGGCCTTTTGTTTGTTGCTGCAGCTGGTAACAACGGTCAAAACAGCGATACTTCACCTGTTTATCCAGCAAGTTTTGATAGTAACAACATTATTTCTGTAGCTGCAGTTGATAACAATGGAAATAAAGCTACATTCTCAAACTTTGGAAGTAGTGTGGACATAGCTGCACCGGGGGTTAACATCTTAAGTACAGTTCCATATTCTCAACAAGCTGGAGCAGCTGCAGAAATTTACACCAACAAATTCAAGGCTATTTACAATGGATTTGGTTTTGAGAATATTAATGATGTTGCCAAACGCCAAGACGCTTTTAATAAAGCAATGAAGTTTTTAGATGCAACTACAAATAGCAAAATATTATTAATACAGGACGATGAATCAGATACTAGCTTAACTAACTATCTAACTATTTATCAATACCTTTTGAACAATGCAAAGTACACTTATTCAACTATAACTCTCAAAACAGATGAAGATGGCCCTAATACGACTATTCTTCAAAATTACGATATAGTTATTTGGTTTACCGGAGATGGATTTGGTTTTAATAAAACTACAATAACCTCCAATGACCAGAATTCCCTTACACAATTTTTAAATTTAGGAGGAAAACTTCTCTTAACAGGGCCTGATCTCCTTTATGGTATTGAAGAAACCGACTTTGTAACAAATATTCTTAAGCTACAGGTATTAGGCGAAGGAAATTCAAGAGATTTATTAGGTGTATCTGGTACCATATATGAGAATAGTAGTTACCCATTAAAGAAACATGATTTTGTAGATTATATAACTTCTAGAGATACGAATACTACTAAAGTGAATTTAGTATATCCTGGGCAATCAAATTATGATCAAGCTTACTCATACTATAATGGGACTTCAATGGCGGCACCACATGTTGCTGGAACAGCAGCCTTAATAAAAAGTCTACATCCTAGTATCAAACCCGAAGAAACAATTGAATTAGTTAAGAAGTCAGGAAAGTATGTTTCATCTTTAGAAGGATTAGTATCTAGCAGCAAAGTAGTAAGTGCTTATAATTCACTTAAAGCCAATGCTTCTCAGGTTAAGCATGATATACCTGGAATACCCGTAGAAAGTGAAATAATTGAAGGACAATTAGATAATAATAATAACTCTGATGATGTCTATTCAATTATGTTAAATAAAGGACAAAAACTTCAATTATCATTAACGGGCGACACCGGAACTGACTTTGACTTATATTTATTCAATCCACAGTCAAAAACAGTTCATTTAAGTGAAGGAATTATTGCATATTCAGAAAATCCTAATACATCAAATGAAAAGATTACATTCATTGCTAAAGAGAATGGATTATACTTTATTAATATTTTCGCCTATTCCGGAACAGGTAATTATACACTAAGTATTGGACTAGAGGATCAGGTTTACGGAGCAGGAGTTTATGAAGAAAACCATCCAGGTTTAATCTATAAAGGTATTTGGTCTGAAATTAGCGATTCAGCGTATTCTTTGGGTAGCGCGAAGATCCTTAACTCTAATGGTAGTGTTGAATTTACATTTGTAGGTAGTGAGATTGAATGGATTGGCTTTAAAAATAACCAACAAGGTGTAGCAAACGTGTATATAAATGGGGAATTAGTTGCCACACCGAGTCTTTATGCTAATGGACTTAAACCACAAGAAACAATATTTAAATATTCAATGGCTTTTGGAGTGCATACAATAAAAATAGAATGGACAGGGAAAAGTGACCTAGTTGGGAAAAAAAATGAGGCAAGTGTCAATATTGACAAATTTGTTGTAACTATAAAACCAAGTCCACCATCTGAGCTTCGCGCTAAACCTAATTTTTCTAGCGTTGATCTTTCTTGGGAGGTAAATACTAGGAATAATATCGCAGGATATTATCTTTATAAAAAATCTCCTAATCAAGATACCTTTGAAAGGATTTCTACACAACTAATTACAACAAATCAATTTACGGACAACAATGTTTTACAAGGGCAAACCTATCTTTACAAAGTAACTTCCGTTACACACTCTGGGCTTGAGTCTGATTTCTCTTCCTTGGTTTCAGTTACTGTTCCTTTACCATCAACAGTATCACGCGTTGAAGATAATAATTCAAACCTATCTTATTCAGGCTCATGGATTACTACCTCTAGTAGTAATTATAGTGGTGGCACTTACAGTTATGCTTCTTCACTTAACGCTAGTGTTGAATATATGTTTACTGGGACAGGCATTCGGGTGCTCTCTTTAACTAGCACTAGAAATGGATTAATGGACATTTACATTAATGATCAACTTATAACAAAAGTTAACCTATATTCCGCTTCTGTTTCCTATCGTGTGAATGTGTTTGAGAAACTAGATCTTCCTTATGGGACTCACACCATTAAACTAGTAAATCCTGCTCAAATAGGTCACCTTTCTGCAGTTGAAACTCGGATTAACGTTGATGCTTTTGATGTAATTGCTCCTATTTTACCTAACGCACCAACGGATCTCCATGCTCAACCTGACTTTACTAGCGTAGGTCTTTCATGGGAAACAAATACTGACACTACCATTGCTGGGTTTCATCTGTATCGAGCACTAGCTCATGAAGGTATCTTTGAAAAAGTGACAACCAGTGTGATTAAAACTAATTATTTTAAAGATACAAACGTTCAGCCAGGGCAATCTTACTCTTACAAAGTAACTTCCGTTACACACTCTGGGCTTGAGTCTGATTTCTCTTCCTTGCTTTCGGTTACTGTTCCTTTACCATCAACAGTATCACGCGTTGAAGATAATAATTCAAACCTATCTTATTCGGGCTCATGGATTACTACCTCTAGTAGTAATTATAGTGGTGGCACTTACAGTTATGCTTCTTCACTTAACACTAGTGTTGAATATATGTTTACTGGGACAGGCATTCGGGTGCTCTCTTTAACTAGCACTAGAAATGGATTAATGGACGTTTACATTAATGATCAACTTATAACAAAAGTTAACCTATATTCTGCTTCTGTTTCCTATCGTGTGAATGTGTTTGAGAAACTTGATCTTCCTTATGGGACTCACACCATTAAACTAGTAAATCCTGCTCAAATAGGTCACCAGTCTGCAGTCGAAACTCGGATTAACGTTGATGCTTTTGATGTCTTAAACTAAGTTATCAAAGCTTTAATAATAGAAAATGCCCACTAATGTAAAAATATATAAACTGGACATTCTATCCGGAAAGAATTTTTCTTATTGTATTAGTCTCATACACTCATCATACCAATAGTGCTCATCAGTAACCATTGTATGCTTTAATACAAAGTAGGCAATATATATGATTTTACGAAATGACAATCAGTATAGTCACTCCAATAGGATTTATGTGGGATATGAAGGTGTAAAACATTTAAACGATTAATGGGTGAACCTGGAGCGAGGGAAACATAAGATTAAACACCATCAAAATAATAAGCTTACCACTGATAGATGTTTACAATACATACCTTACAGTGGAGCATGAAAAATTTATATATTTATAAAAAAAAAAGCTCCGAATATTATAGCACTATATCTACAATACTCGGAGCTTTCGTTATTCTATAATGTAAATTATTTTTTGTTATAATACTCTACATACCAATCGGCAAACCACTGTAATCCAACCTCTATTGAAGTCTCAGGTTTAAATCCTACAGCATTTTGAAGCTTGTCTGTTGAAGCATACGTTGCTGGTACATCACCAGGCTTGATTGGCTCAAAGACTTTCTCAAACATTACTTCCCTACCGAGCGCGTTAGTTAGTGCTTTCTCTAGGGTTCCGATAAAGGTCATTAGCTTTTCTGGCTTATTGTTACCGATATTAAACACATTATGAGGTACTTCATCGACTGGCGGATGTCCAATCAATCTTTCAATTCCCTCTACTATATCATCTACATAAGTAAAGTCGCGATAGAGGTCGTTCTCAAAATCACCATTATTAAAGATTTTAATTTGTTCATTAGCAAAGTATTTATCCGTAAAACCAAAGTAAGCCATATCTGGTCTTCCCATTGGTCCATAAACGGTAAAGAAGCGTAATCCCGTAGAAGGGATCTTATAAAGATGACTATATGTGTGGGCCATTAACTCATTAGACTTCTTAGTCGACGCATATAATGATACCGGATTATCAACAAAGTCTGACTCTTCGAATGGAACCTTTTTATTAGCTCCATAAACCGAACTAGAAGAAGCATAAACAAGATGGTCAACAGGATTGTGACGGCAAGCTTCTAAGATATTGTAAAATCCAATAATATTACTCTGAATATAGACATCAGGGTTTTCAATTGAATAACGTACTCCCGCTTGAGCAGCTAAGTTCACAACAAAATTAGGCTTATACTCTTCAAAGAGTTCATTAACTAATGGCTTGTCCGAGATATCGCCTTTAACAAACATAAAATTTGAATGAGGTTCAAGTTGCTGGAGACGAGCATGTTTAAGCTCAACATCATAGTAATCATTCATATTATCTATTCCTATTACTTTGCAGCCTCGGTCTAATAGTTTCTTTGACAGAAAATAACCAATGAAGCCTGCCGCTCCGGTAATTAAGAATACTTTATTTTGGTATAAGTTCTTGGAAGTCATGGCTTTCAGTCTCCCTTGTAACAGCTCTTTGAGAGGCTCTTCTACCTACTGAATGGTATTCAACTCCTGCAGTTTCCATATCTTTTATTTGATATATATTTCTACCATCAAACACAAGAGGTGTTCTCATTAGCTCTTTATACATATCTGCTTTTACAGCCTTAACCTCTCCCCACTCAGTAAAGATAAAGCAGACATTTGCTCCTGCTAACGCTTCCTCAACGTTAGAAACATACTTAATTGAACCTCTACCGTTCTTTCCTTCAGGATACAATATTGCAAAATTATTTGCACCTACAGGATCAAAAGCATAGATGTCAGCACCTTGTTCCAATAATAATGGGATATTCTCAAGAGCAGCGGCCTCTCTAAGGTCATCTGTTCCAGGTTTAAATGTTAAGCCTAAAACAGCTACTTTCAAGCCGTTAAACGTTATTAATCTCTTGCTTGCTTTCTTATATAAGAGAGTCTTTTGATCCTTGTTTACATCAATAGTAGCCCTTACCGTTCTCAACTCATATCCGTTTTGTCTCGCAATGTTTTCTAATGCTTTCGTATCCTTAGGGAAGCAAGAACCTCCAAATCCAATACCTGCATTTAGGAACTTACTACCGATACGCTCATCAAAACTCATTCCTAATGCTACATCTTGGATATCCGCTCCAACTAGCTCACAAAGATTTGCAATATCATTCATATAAGAAATCTTTAATGCCAAGAAATCATTTGATGCGTATTTAATCATTTCTGCCGATCTTCTATTTACAGACACAATAGGTAGATTAAATGGTTTATAAATGCCCATTAATATTTCTTCAGCCCATTTGCTTTCCGTACCAATAACAATTCTTTCCGCATGTAATGTATCATGAACAGCGGACCCTTGTGCTAAAAATTCAGGGTTTGAAGCCACTTCTACTCTTACATCATTAACTAAGAAATCATGAATAAATTGTTCAACTTTATCGTTAGTTCCAACTGGAACAGTTGATTTAACAACAACTAAGCAATCCTTTTCAATCGATTCCGCGATTTGTCTTGCAACAGTTGCAATATATGATAGATTTGCAGAGCCATCCGGTTGTTCTGGAGTACCAACACCTATGAAAATTGCATCTGCATCTCTATAAGCTGCTTTGTAATCTGTTGTATAATCAATTCTCCCGGCAGCATAGTTTTTCTGCATTAATTCTTCTAAACCAACTTCATAAATTGGAGAAACTCCAGATTTCATGACATTTACTTTCTTTTCATCAATATCAACGCAGGTCACTTGATGGCCAACCTCTGCAAAACATACGCCTGCAACAAGGCCGACATAACCCGTTCCTGCAACTGCTATTTTGTACATAGGTAATCTCCTCTTAGCATATTATTTAATAGATATTTGCTTTATTATTGGAACAAGTATACTGTTATTAGTCAAAAAAACACCTTATACTAATTATTTTTATATAGTTCGTGTACTTAACTATGAGTAACAAGTGTTAAAAACAGCCCTTTTAGTTTTCTCTCAGGGCTGTTTATTAAACCAAGTAACCTTCAGAATAGATGACTTAACATTAAGAAAATCTACCTGTAAAGACAACTAAAAACTTCTATGAATTTTGATTAGGATTAGTGATAGGCGTCATTTCTCTGTTAGAACTGTCAATGTTACTATAAAAGCTTAAGTCGAGTATGCTTACTCGATATATTCACAGGGGGCAATTCCTAATAAAATACAATTAGCATTCATTACTTTCTGGTATACCGAAATATCATGGAAATATTTATAGATATTTAGTAAAACTCTTATATAATGCTCCTTTTTTAGCTTCAACCTGGGTTTCAGTAACTTTATACCCATCTATTATCTCATTAATTGTAGGGTTTCCTGGATTATTTAAGTCAAAAGAGTCCACCTTAATATTAAATCCAGAATAATAATCATCAAACTTGTATCCATCTCCTAGTAGATTGTTTGTATATATTAATCTTTTATTTGGTATCCCAAAACTATCTGCTACAATTAAACCATGCAAAGCACTTGAGATGATTACTTCACACTGTGAAATAGTTTTAACTACATTTAATGGGTCATCAGTTAAATCAATAACGACTGAGTTATTATAAGCTTCCTTAAGTTCCAAAAATCTTTTTTCATCCTTTTCTCTAAAATGGGGTATTATACCTATTGAATACTTCTTTTCGATAGGTCCTTTTAAAAGGTGAGATGCTAATAAACCTCCATCACCCGTAGGGACATTTAATTCCTTGTTTAATATCTTTTCAAGCCTCTTTCTCGTCAACTCTCCCCTAACTGAAGCTACATTTATTTCCTTTCTTATTGGAATAAGTTCTTTATCAGAATAAGTAATAAATCCAGTTGACCATATTTGAAGCGGTGGTTGAAATTGTCCGTATAACTTCTTCAACATTATTTTAGATTTAGTAGTAAGGTTTGTATTTTCATGGAAAAAAAACCTTAGATAACTCCCTATTGCCGTAGTTTCACTTTTCCAAATATCACTATGAATAACTTTAAAGCCAAGGACATCTTCTATTACTAATTCATTTAATAAATCACCCATATTGCCTATTTTTGAATATTTTACCTTTATTTCTTTTTTCATTCTAAATTCCTCTTTCTTCATTATTATTTTTGCTTGTGAAATACAATACTATTAATAATATTAAATACAAGGTAAAGTAACCCTTGTTTGTCAACTCTAGGAAAATCTCTATAGGAAGTTCTTGTTGTTGAGATATGAAGTATATAGTTAACGCAATTATAATAAAAAATAATTGTAAAAATAACTTGAATTTCTGTCTTCCAGAAATAATAAAACCATGCATTAACCCTGTGACTACAAATCTAATTGCAAATAATGGAATGAGTATTTTTACAAATGTCCCACTTTTTAACCACTCCGGACCAAACACAAGAGAAAATAATGGTTCAGCTATTAACCATAAAATTGAAAATCCAACTATAGCAATAAATATTAATAAAATTACTGTGCTTTTAAATGTATTGTAAAAATCACCCTTCTTTTCCTTTTCCAAAGTTGCTTTTCTAAAAAAAACCTTACCTACATTACTGCTTACTAGACTAAGTGGGATAGCCAATATAGTCATCGATAAAAAAAAGTATCCAGCATCTTCTATACTATATAAAGAAGTAATAAATATCGGTAATATTGAAAAAGAGCATACCGATACAAATAATCCTGGCATTGAAAAAAGTGGTTGTACACGGTATTTAATAGCTACATGTTTCATCTCTTGATAAGTAGAGCTTAAAATTTCACTTTTTTTGGAAATTATATAGTTTGATTGTCTCCTGATACCAAATATGGTTGCTACAAACTGTGAAATTATTAACCCCAAGAAACCCACTTTAAATAACCCTAAGAATATCTTTAAGAAGTTTGATGTAATTGAGCGTATTAGTGCTATTGAGGACATTAATTTATACTGTTCAAACCTGTTATTGTATGAATCAGCTATTTTGGCAAATCCACTAAATAATAACAAGGGTAGTGATACATAAATCCAATTACCAACTTGTTCAAATATTCTGGGATTAAGATTGTCGATCGTTATTAATACAATGGACATAATTAAAACCATAAAACATAATAAGTAAAAAGTTAAAGCACAAACTATGTTTGCTTCTTCATCGTCTTTAGCTGTCACTATACCCATTTGATACTGCAAAGTGACAAGAGGTATACACATTGTTACTATTGAAGTTACTATTGCTAATACTCCAAAATCTTCAGCAGTATATAAACGTGTAATAATTGGTTGACAGACTAATGCTATAATTTGTGCTAATATGACTCCTGAAGATAAAATTGCTATGTTTTTTAAACCACTATTTTTGAAAATTTTTCCGACATAAGCCTTAAAACTTATCAGAATTACTCACCCTTCATTTCTAATTTGGTTTAGATCTTATTGAAAAATACAATTTAAGAGTAATCTTTACTCACCCCTTAAAAAAACTTAAGATAACTAATATACCTTTGTCGAACATCACTTTAGTAAATTAACGCTTCTATTCAACTTTTGTATAGTATTTCTTTTGTTTTTTCTTTTTTCGATAAAAATCGAATATTTTCTTTCCAAAGGTCATAGGATTAAAAATCTTTAAATCTAAGATTCTAATTTTATTCAACCTTAATTTTATAAATACTGAGATTCCTTTCCTAACTCCAAATCGGAACGATGAAATCAAATAACCTATGCTACTTATATTCAGAAAAGCAAAGTCTTGGCTTCTCAAATTATTTTTAAGAAACTTATAATAATTAATAAATACATTTAGACGCGCATCAAATACTTTATTACTTACAGTTCGAGTAAGACTTCCCTTACTTCTCGTGACACAATATATAACTCTTTCAGAAACATCAAATTTACTCATATAATATCCTACTTTAGTTGAGAACATCACATCATTTGAAGCAATAACCTCATCAAAGAATATATCATTATTCTTAACGTAGCTCGTCTTTAATAACTTTGACCATGGTACATAAAAACGATACCTTAACAAAAGCTCCGAATAAGGACTACCATGTTTCTGTTCATCAAGTATTTTAGTATAAGTCAAGTGACGGTCTGAAACTTTTCCAGTATCCAATTCAATACTTATTGGTCTAAAAAAGATTACATCATTCTCAGTATTAAAATATGCTTGCAACGTATCATAAAAGCCCTCAAGAAAGTAATCATCCGAATCAGCAAAGAGTAACCATTTTCCAATTGCTTGATTGAGTCCAATATTGCGACAAGCCCCAGCACTTTTATTTAATGTGTTATTATAGTGAAATTCTACATTTTTTTTTTTGAATTTCATTATGAGTTTTAGGAATTCTTCTTTTTCCCTCCCGTTACTCTGATCATCGACTACAATGACCTGAATTTCTTTAGAATTTGGGATGGACTTTAGTAATTTGTCTAGTAATGCCACTGAATTATAATGTGGTATTATTATAGATAGGTTGACCATTTTAACCACCTTTTAGTTATTTCACTGGTTTTTATTATTTATTAATATTCTATAATCTTTAATAAAGTTTACATAATTATAGTATTTTCTATTTAATTCGTTAAATCTTAGTTACTTCTTTTTGGCTCTTTATATTTAATAATAATGCAATAAATAGATAGAAGTTTCCTTCAATTATAAAACTACCAGATATTATGAATCTAAGGAAAAAGGAGACAACAAATAATATTGACAATATTCTTAAACTCTTATCTCTTTTCAGTAGTGTGGTCTTAGCAATTAGTAGCAATAATAATATTATAAAAACTGCACCAAATATTAATCCAAAAGATAACAAAAGTTCGTAGAAGACATTATGCACATACGATGCATTTACTACATATCTGTCCCAAAACAACCCATTGATACTAACACCCATATTCTCTATAGCGGAGCGAGCTTCAATGTAAATTTGAGTTCTTGCATTTGAATTAGTTAATTCGCCTTCCATAATCTTACTTAAAAATCTACTGTCATTTGCTATGGTTGAATTAGATAAAAAACTAGTTATCCAATTATTTATTAGAAAGAAAACAAAGCCAAATAATAAAAATATAGTTAATTTAAGAAGCCTTGACGATCCTTTACTATAATTAAAAGTAATCATTTCATATAGACATATAAACAATAAAAGAAACAGAATAGGACCCCTAGCTCCAAAAAACACCATACCAATAAGTCCAATTGCAAAAAAAACAAGATCAATTATACTTTTATTTTCGCGAAATGAATAGTATAAGATAGCTAAAAATGGTAATATAGAATAGGAAAAGGCCATATAACTTATATGCTCCTGTATACCAACCACTGTAATGCCAAGAGTACTTATTATTACAGTTAATTTTCCATATTTGGGTGCTATTTTTTTAAAATCTTTCCAATCTGTTATTCCACTTATTAGAAAGATCGAAATTGGAATATAAAACAAATATATAATTAACATGTCAACGCTAACTAAATATTGTCTACTTGTCTCAAAAAAAATATAATGTAAAAAAAAGAATATTAAAAACATAAAATACACTAGTAATCTTTTAATTGTTAAATTTCTATATTTTACCACATGATACATACAAATTATTAATACTACCAGATACAAAATTGAAGTAATAATAGAGGTATTTGTAAGATTAATTATTTTTATTAGACTAGTATTAAGGATATTTAATAATGGACTAATAAAGATAACCAAAACTAGACAGTTCAAAAATGCAATATTTTTCTTAGAATTAATATTATTATTCACTATTACACTCCCAGGACATTTATATTATCTTTAGTAGATATTATTAGACACTAATAATATATCGTTTTATAAATATTACTTTAATAGAATGCCTTTAAGTTTGGTACCAATTATTCTCTCCAAAGAACGATAAATAGCATAATATAGAGTAAACGGGCTCCATAAAACACTTAAACATTTTTTTATTCCTTCTCTATATTGTTTATTTTTCAGGAGCGCATAACCTAACTCAAAATTATGCATTATATACATTCTTCTTTGTCTTCTGATAGGAAGTGTATCTATTATTGGTTTAACTGAATTAAAAAAATCCTTTTTTACCTGCTTAAACCTTTCTACATTTGGTCTATTTTGCCCATCACTTATATCAGCATTATGAAGAAATTCATTTACTAATTTAAGTTTATAACGATAAGTAAAATATGTGAGTAGTTGTAATTCTTGATGTCTATTTAATGTCTCATCAAAGTAACCAGTTTTATCTAGGGCTTCGTGTCTTAGAAGCAATGTACTAGTCCCCACTTCAATTCGTCTTAATAAGATCTCTTCGTAAATCTTACCACTTTTGTACGGAAGGGAAATCCTAATAAATTTATCATTATTAAAGTATTTCTTCTTAGAGCTAACTCCCCCCCATGAATGATCTAGTTTAGATAGTACAGCAACTTGTCTTTCAATTTTATTCCGTTCCCAATAATTATCATCATCAAGAAATGCTACATACTCTCCTTTTGAGTGTTTTATTCCAACATTACGTGCAACTGCACCATTTATATGCTTTTCCTGTTCAATTAATTTTAGACGGCAATCAGTAAATAATGAAATTATTTCTCTTAATTTAATCGAAAATTCATCGTCCTTCTCATTATCATTTACTACTAATAATTCAATTTCTAAGTACGTTTGATTTAACACACTTTCAATAGCCCTCTTAAGTTTCTCTGCACGTTTGTATGACGGAATTATCACGCTCACTAAGTTTTTTTGATATTTAGACATATTATTCAATCCTTCTTTGATAAAGTTATATGTTTTAATGACAATATATTTTTGGTATCATGAAATCTTCTTTTTTAATCAAACCTACCAATAAATCTCTTTATAGGTTAACCCTATACAGTGCATTTTTTTCTTAATACCCAGTCACTAAATTACAAACATAAGGTCGATTTTTTAGAATAACAAACTCCTGATATCTTCCTTAAAAGCTTCAAGTTATGATATTTTTTTAATAGGCTCTTCACTTCTCAAAAATTCCATTATTATACATAATCTAGACCTCTAGCAAGTTTCTACTAAATTGTAGCCATCACATAAGTAACTCTTCGTATTTTTTCAAATAGTTATCTTTAATCATTACTCTTTAATGATCTTTGAATAAGGCAATTCAAATAATTCACCCAAGTGGAAATCAAAACTATCTGGTGAAAATTTCACACACCCGCTCCATGGGTAAAATGTAATCTCACCAAAATAAACCTTATTGTTTACCCAATAAAAATCAACCCTTACAAAAGGAAAATCTCTTGCAATGGATTCGGCTATTTCTATCATGTATTTTAATCCATCTGGCTTAGGAATACTCTTACTTGCAATATTCCTTGCAGGTAGTTTACTTTTTATATCAAGTAAGTTCCATTCAATATCATAAAAATTTCTTTTATGTTCACTATTTCTGTCTATATCCAACATAATATATTTTACGTTACCATTAAAACATAGAAACTTATAATCAAAAAGACTCTCATTAGGGTTAATGCTATCCTCAAGCATTTCCTCTATTACTATTTTATGCCTTATATTTTTGTACGCCCATTCTCTCCCCATAAGGACAGTATTTACAGTCTTCCATCTATTAATTGATTTCTCAATAGACTTAAGGTCAATATTTCCTTTATCTTTAATAAATAGATTAGTACCAGAACCTTTATTAGATTTTATTACAAAAGATTTAGGGAGTTTTTCAAAATTAATATCCTCAAAACCATCTACAACTTGGTATAATTCAACAAGTGTATCTTTGTACCCTTTTGCAATAATATAATCCCTTACTCGGTATTTATCCGCACATTGTGTCATTAATGCCGATCTATAATTTAACTTGTACCATTGTATTTTTTCTGTAAATCTCTGCGGGTTTTTTAAATCTAGTTTACGTCTCAATACTGTTCTATGTTGTAATTTAATAATTTGCTTATCAGTTAGAAAACTAAAAGTAAATTTTATAAACGCTTTAACAAAACTATTATTAACAAAATCCTTTAATTTCATCTTAGTCCTCCACAAACGTTTTTTCTTCCATTTGAAAAACAAGAACACAACTTATAATCAGATCAACATACGATACTATATTAGAAAATCAGTTAAGAAACTCCATTTACAAACTAACGTAATAATGTAATTAGCATTAACTAACAATAATGAAATAAAATAATTACACAATAACTTATCTATCTTCTTCTGGGATCAAATTTCTTTAAAGCTCTACTAACGGGTCTCCTAAGTGTAGTTGGCAATATTCCTTTTAGAAACGCTACAGTTATACCTAGGTACGCAACCGGAGAAGCCTCTACTAATCTTGCTCCTTTATAGCCCATTATTGCCTGATTAACTTGTACTTTAAAATCATTTTTTCTAAAATACTCATTAGTGCACCTGTAATAAATTATTGGTGTATCCATATTCGCAAATTTCAAATGAGCAGCACAACAACGAAACCACAAATCGTAATCTTGTCGTCTACGTAAGTTTCTATTGTACGAACCTGCTTTGATTATGGCATCTCTTCTAAACATAACTGAAGGGTGAATAAAAGGACATGTCCAAATCAATGATTTTATCTCTTTATGGCTTGTTGGTAGTTTCCTAAGCTCTATTTCATTCCCCTTCTCATTAATATCTAATACATAGCTCCCTAACACATCAATTTCCGGGTTATTCTTAATATAATCCAGTTGTAATTCTAGTCTATTTTTAAATGCTATATCATCTGCATCCATTCTTGCTATCCAATTACCTTTTGAAATTAAAACACCCTCTGCTAAATTGTAACTTAGTCCTCTATTTGTTTCATTAAGTACAAGATTTATTCTACTATCTTTTTTCTGATATTCTTTTAATATAGCTTTACTTCCATCATTGGAAGCATCATCAAAGATTAAAAACTCAAAATCACTATATGTTTGATTTAATATACTTTCGATACTTTCACGCAAGTATTTTTCTTCATTATATACGCTCATTAAAACAGTTATTTTTGGTCCCATTATTCCTCCATAGGTAGAAAGAATTCAATCCAATAGATTCGGAAGATTATAATTCAGTCTCCCTTATTGAATCGTTGAAATTTCTTATTGTATAGTTATCTTTATAGTTACTTAAACCTTGGTCATAAACTAGACTTCCAAATACTTTATTTACCATTCCAATTCTACGCCCCATCGCATAAATGATAGGGTTAAAAAACTTTGTCAATCTAATTTTATTTCCATGAGCTTCAGCAATCATTTTAACCAATTCACTTGTCTTTACGTATTCAGCATTTTGTGGGAAGAATAATCCGCTATCTTTGCTATCCACTAAAAGTCGTATAAATTCACAAAGATTATCTATATAAATCATGCTACGCTGATTTTCGATGTTGGGAAAAATCGGTAACTTTCTAGCTACCTTTGCAAGCTTAGGGTAGTTTCCTTTTGACTCCTTACCATAAATCATTGGTGGCCTTATAATTGCAACTTTAAATTTATCGCTTGCTAACTGCTTAATACCTTCCTCTGCCAGCAATTTACTATTACCATAAAAGTTTGCAGGTTTAGGCACTGTTTTTACATCAATAATTCTAGGTTTGTTAATTTGACTACTATCACCGTAAACAATAATACTGCTCAAAAAAATGAATTGCTTAACCCCTTCATCTTTCGCCTTTTGAGCAGTTTCTATCGTCAAATCGCGATTTACCTTATAATATTGTTGCTCCATCTTAGGATCAGGATTTGAATCGACATGTGCTATCCCTACTGTATGGAGCACTACATCATACCCCTTGAATGAGCTTTCCTTCCACCTATCATCTCTCAAGCTAATTGAATCGAAAGAATACTTATCCGGATATTGGGATAACCACTTAATGAATGAAGTACCTACATAACTATTAGCTCCTGTTACAAGTATTTTTTTCATTTTGAAACAGTCTCCTCTTTTGTAGCAGCTACCTCTTTAGATCCTGGATTAATACCAACTAAGCACTTGTTAACGTATCTATCTTCTCCTAATAAAACAACGCCAACAGTTCTAAATATTATCTTTATATCTAGCCACACACTAAAATTCTCAACATAATAAACATCAAACTTGTATCTATCTTCTAAGGAAAGATAGATATTGCCGCTAACTTGCGCTAAGCCTGTCATACCCGGATGCATGTTAAGCCTTTTTGAAATTTCAGCATCGTAATCTGCAAGGGATGCAATTCTTTCAGGTCTTGGCCCAACTAGACTCATTTCACCCTTTAACACATTTAATACTTGAGGAATTTCATCTATCTTCGTTCTTCTAAGTAGCTTTCCAATTGCAGTGACACGGTCATCGTCTTTCATTACTTCTTGACCCTTAACCATTTTTTCTGATCCCGGTTTCATCGTACGAAATTTATAAACTTTAAAAATTCGTTGGTTTAATCCCGGTCGTTCTTGTAAGAAAAGTACAGGACCTTTAGAAGTGGCCTTTATTAACACAGCTACTATAAGCCAAAGAGG
Source organism: Anaerobacillus alkaliphilus (assembly GCF_004116265.1). Classification (NCBI taxonomy): domain Bacteria; kingdom Bacillati; phylum Bacillota; class Bacilli; order Caryophanales; family Bacillaceae; genus Anaerobacillus; species Anaerobacillus alkaliphilus. Next base: position 147,890 of record NZ_QOUX01000026.1, read on the forward strand.
TAAAAATACTAAAAATACTATTAAGGAAACCACAATATCAATTAAGCGTTTAATATATCTCTCAAACTTTTTTCCTTCCATTACAATCCCTCAATCTCATATTCAATAGGAATTAAATACCCATCACTAAGTTTTATTCCATCATCGTTTTTATCTGTTTTTGCTGACCATATTCTAATTGTCTTATCCCCATCTTTATAAAAAGCTCCTGGATACGGATGTGTAACAGCTCTGACCAACTTATCAGTTTCATCAATAGTCATGCTACTTAAAATCTCACCATCTTCTGGCTTTCTCCCCGGCCATTCAGTAGCATCCGCGTCATTTTGCTTTGTAAGTTTAATGATGTTATTTACGATATCATCCCAATACTTTGCAATAAGAGTAATGTGCATATCGTCCACTTTCTGATAAAGCTCAGTTGCTGTAGTGTTCTGATCTAGTTTAATAACCCCTTGACCGATAATATCACCGGTATCAACACCTTGATCCAACTTAAACATAGTTACACCAGTTTCATCTAAACCTTTAATAATTGCCCATGGTATTGCCGCTCTTCCTCTACCAACTGGCAATAAAGTGGGATGCATACCGATGCAACCATGCGTAGGTGTTTCGAGTACATCTTTCCTAGCAATTTGCGACCAACCAATAATAAACAACCAATCAATCTGGTGTTCTTTTAAAGCAATAAGAACCTCTTGATCGTTGATATTATCTATCTTCAAGAGGGGCGCATTATGTTCAGTTGCGATTTCATCTAAATAAATTCTACCTGCCTTAAACTTAGCTTTCTCATCCTTTAATGTAATAAGTAAATCTAAGTTTCCACCAATTCGATATATTTCTTCAATGCAACTTAGGCCTAATTGTACGCAAGTTGCGAATGCTATTTTTTTCTTCAACTTATCTCACCCTCTCTAATCTAGAATCCACGTCTAAATACACTTTCAAAAGCCTCAGCATAAACCATCCCTGCTTGTCCACCACGGTAAGCAGCTAAGCCTTTGATTGCTTCATTACTTCTAGGATGAGGATAATCTCTCATTACTCCACGATACTGGGCTAGAGCCTCTATCTTTTTATCAACACTTTCTTCACCAACTTCTATAAATGTGTTTGGTGAAAACTGATTCATCGTTTTGTTTAGTCCCCATTCTGTAGATGATGGTACTTCCATGAAGAGTATTTCTTTTAATGGTTTTACATCACTTCTACGTTGGAATAACCTAGATGCTGCTTGGCAAGCAAGAGAAGTGTGTAGGTGATCGTTATTTAAATCCGCTGGGTGATGGGTGAAAATTACATCCGCACCAGTCTCAATAATTGCATTTTCAATAAACTGTACAAGTTTTAAATGTGGGACCATGTTAAACTCAATGTTTGGAAAGTCGCCCGTAATGACTCTATCAACACCTAAAATATTCATAGAACTATTTACATCTTCATTTAACTCTACCGTGCTCGGTCTGAAGTTTCTAGCATTAACATCACCTGAAAGGATGCAGACATTTACGGAATGCCCTTCTTGTGCTAACTTATACATAGTAGCACCCGCTCCTAAAACTTCATCATCTGGATGTGCAATAACAACTAAATATGACATATCAATTACCTCGCTTATGTTTTTAATCTATGCTTTAATAATTTCTTTAGTAACTTAGTACTTAATTAAAACTCATTCCAACCAACTACTAACCTACTAAACCTCATCTATTATCAATAGCCACCTCGTAATATCTATTCAATCAGTAACATTCAATCATGAAGTTGTTTCACTTTGGTGCTAATTTCAACCGTGTTTCTTCCTATTTAAATACCACTCAATCGAACCTTAAAAACTACTAAGAACTCTCAAAACCCTTATTCGCCAAGGCTTCCAGCACCTTATCTGATCACGATAGTCAGTTCCCTTTAACAATTAAAATAGATCTTTCCAAAATTAAAAGCTCGAAGAGCAAAATCAGGAAACAAGCCGGCAAGCAATATTTTTATTACTAAGCTAACCGGCTAGCCCTCAAAACTATTTAACAGTAAACTTACTATTTTCAAGCATCTCTTCCAAAAACGGAATTAACTCATCCCTCAACTCAGGATTACTCAGAGCGAATTCAATTGTCGTCTTAACAAACCCAATCTTCTCTCCAACATCATATCGCTTACCCTCAAAGTCATATGCAAACACACGCTGAATTTCATTCAATCTCTGAATAGCATCAGTTAACTGGATCTCACCGCCAGCACCTAATTCTTGCTGCTCTAAAAACATAAAAATTTCTGGAGTTAAAATATAACGTCCCATAATCGCTAAATTCGATGGTGCAGTACCCTGAGCAGGTTTTTCAACAAATTGATTTACACTATAACGTCTTCCGATTTGAGCTAGCGGATCAACAATTCCATATCGATGCGTTTCATTTTCTGGTACCGTTTGAACACCAATAACTGACGCTCTCGTTTCCTCATATTGTTCAATTAACTGCTGTAACCCCGGCTTTTCAGCTTGTACAATATCGTCACCAAGCAATACAGCAAACGGCTCGTCACCAATAAACTTACGTGCGCACCAAACCGCATGCCCTAAACCTTTCGCTTCCTTTTGACGAATATAATGAATATCAACCATGTTCGAAGATTTTCTTACTTCACGAAGAAGTTCTACCTTACCCTTCTCCATTAAGTTTTGCTCTAATTCAAATGCCATATCAAAATGGTCTTCAATTGCACGTTTCCCCTTACCGGTTACAATAATAATATCCTCAATACCTGAAGCCATTGCCTCTTCAACAATGTATTGAATTGTCGGTTTATCAACAATTGGCAACATCTCCTTTGGCATCGCCTTAGTTGCTGGCAAGAATCTTGTCCCTAGACCTGCAGCAGGAATAATTGCCTTTCGTACCTTCTTCATCTTACACGTCCTCTCTTAATTACTATTAGCTTAGTAATACTTTGTTGTTATATCAACTACTAAAAAAAAGCTCGAAGAGCTAAATCTAACCCTAACCCCAACCTACCCAACTATCTGCAACTTCTTATTCCTAAAATTCGCAATATCCAAAAGTTGCTTTCTCAATTCCTCTTTGGATAAGTTATCAAGGTCCCGTACTACATCATGACACACATTAATATCCACCAACGGCGTCTTCCCAATGTAGATCTTCGGATAAATCTGCTCAGGATGTACCTCATCCGCTCCTAGCAATTCCTCAAACATCTTCTCACCTGGTCTCATCCCAGTAAACACAATCGGGATTTCTTCCTCTGTGTATCCCGACAACCTAATCAAGTTCCTCGCCAGATCTACAATTTTCACCGGCTCACCCATATCGAGGACAAATACCTCTCCACCACGAGCTAAAGCACCTGCTTGAAGTACTAGCCTTGAAGCTTCCGGGATCGTCATAAAATACCTCACCATATCAGAATGCGTCACTGTCACCGGGCCACCTTCTTGAATTTGCTTCTTAAACAGAGGTATTACACTCCCGCGACTCCCTAACACATTTCCAAATCTCACTGCTACAAACTTCGTATCACTAACAATGTCCATATGCTGAACAATCATCTCTGCGATTCGTTTTGTTGCCCCCATCACGTTCGTTGGATTAACCGCTTTATCAGTTGATACCATTACAAACGTTCCAACACTAGCTGAACTCGCTGCTTCTGCAACATTCCTCGTACCAACCACATTATTCTTAACAGCCTCTTCTGGGTTTCTCTCCATCAACGGTACATGCTTATGTGCTGCTGCGTGGTAAACAACATGAGGCTTGTACTTCTCCATAATTACAAATATCTTCTCCCGATCCTGCACGTCAGCTATCTCCGTCTCAACCTGAATGTTCGGATAGCGCTTCTTTAACTCAAGCTCAATCGAGTAAATACTATTCTCACCATGCCCTAACAAAACAATCGTCTCAGGACCAAAAGAACACACCTGGCGGCAAACCTCCGAACCAATCGATCCGCCAGCACCCGTCACCAAGATCGTCTTACCTGTTAACTTTTGACCGATCTTCTCGGTATCTAACTCAACAGGCTCTCTACCTAATAAGTCTTCAACCTCAACATCACGGAACGAATTAACAGATACCTTCCCTACCATTAAATCTTCTAACTTAGGAATAATCTGTGTTCTCGCTTTTGTCTTTGAACACTCCATAAAAATATCGTTTAATTCTTTTTTACTTAAAGAAGGGATCGCAATAATAATATGATTAATCCGATTTTGCTTTACAACCTGTTCAATTGAAGCACTTGTACCAAGTACCGGAATACCTAATATCTCTAACCCTTGTTTACGCTGATCATCATCAATAAATGCCACTGGAGTAAGCTCAGCATCAGGGTTTTGCAATAGTTGCCTTGCTACCATTGTCCCACCAGAACCAGCACCAATGATCAATGTAGGGATTTGATCTTCTCTACGTTTAATATACGTATCACGATATAATCTCCATGAAAATCTCGATCCACCAATGAGTAGGATATGAAGCATCCATGTAATCATCAGTGTTCTGAAAAAAATACTCTGATTAAAAACTAGCTGTAGCACAGCCGTTATCAAGATTGAAAATGTCACAACTTTAAAAATAGCTGCTAACTCTCCCATACTCGCATACTGCCAAACACGATTATAAATCTTATACCGATTTGCAAAAAAATGATGCGATACTAACAGTGTAATCGAACTTACAATAAGGACTGTTGTTAATAGGCTACCAGTAGGAGCTAAGATTAAATACCCAAGAAAGATTGAAAACATGACAATGAATGAGTCCAATAAAGCTAAATAAAACACCCTACTTTTCAATGACAAAACCTACACCTCCGTTATTTATATACAAATAAAAATTTAAGCAAACAAGCTACTTGTAACTTAACTTGCTTAAACCTTCATTTGTATGATTTACCCAGACACTCGTACAGAACTTAAACTTATAGTCAATCCACCTTTTACCGAGTTAAATAATTAAAGTAAAAGTACGAGGCATCAAACCTCCCCTCACATTACACCGACGACGACAAAACGTCTAAGGCTTTTACACCCACAGCATAACCGAGTACCTCCATTGATAACGGTAAGGAGACATCACCTAAAACGATTAAGTTTTACTCAATAATTGTTTCCTTCGTTCAATTGCTTCTATTACTAAACGTTTGATTGTATCTAACTGATCATCAGTTGCATCCTGCTTGATATATCGGATAGTCTTTACGATTGACTTTGATACTTTATGATCCATAGTTATCACCTTATTAATGTAATGTAGAATGCAAAATGTAGAATGTAGAATGGCGCAAGATTATTCAAAAGATGTCTTTCATCTGTATGGCATCGAAGATGCAATAAATCTCCTCCGAACCAACCCTCACCATTCATAATTCATAATTCTTAATTCTAAACTTTACATTCTACATTGCTCTTAAAAAATCCCCAAAAACTTCTTCCTCTTAATCTTCTCCGGTTGATTCACCGATACAAAACTTCCTTTTACTAACAATTCTGTATTTTCTTGGAAGAGATAACGATAAGAAACACCATATTGCTTATCAATCAGTTCGTAAGCTTCTCTTAGATGAAAGGATCGACTAGTTGTGTTATGAGCATCTGAAGCAATAAAGTGCGTCAAATTGTGTTCAATTAGATCATTTGTGAATTTCTTAATTTTCTTTCCAAATCTTCCTGTCACACTTGACGCTGTAACCTGCGTTAATGCTCCACTTTCCACAAGCTTGTATAATAGATCAGGTGTTTCGATGATTTCACTGTTACGTTCTGGATGAACGATTATTGGCGTTAACCCTTGTAATTGAATATCGTATAGAAGTTTGTTCGTATATCTAGGAACATGATCAGATGGCAGCTCAACAAACAAGTATTTGTTTGTGTTATTTAACGTAAGAATTTCTGCCTTCTCTAAGTTCTTAACCATTTCTCCGTGTATCCGTGTTTCTTGCCCCGGTAAAATGGTTAGAGGGATCTTGGCATCTAGCAATACTTCATTAAGCATGTCTACTTCAGTGAAGATCTTTTCTCTCGAATTTTCATAACTACCATTAAAATGATGGGGAGTGGCAATAATCGTTGTAATTCCTTCTTCCACAGCTAGCTTGGCCATCGCTAACGATTGTTCAATCGTTTTCGGACCATCATCAACCCCTGCAAGTATGTGACAATGGATATCAATCATATTACCTACCCCCTTTACAAAAAATGACTCATTTTACTATTGTTTTACAGAATTCGCACGCCTAATTATAACAACTTTCGTACTAAATAATGATAGGTAATTATTCCTATTTCTTTCCGTAGTAGTAATAATAATCACTTTGTTTTGTTTCTTTACGGTTTAGAACGACACCTAATAACTTCGCTTTTGCACTCACCAATAGTTCTTTTGCCTTAACCGCACCTTCTTTTTCAGTCTTGCCACTTGCCACTACAAGAACCGCTCCATCAGCTTTATTCGCAAGAACCTGTGCATCAGTTACAGCCATTACTGGCGGTGTATCAAAGACGACTGTATCAAAATGTTGCAGTGCTTCTTGAATTAATTCGTCCATACTAGCAGACGCTAATAACTCGGCTGGATTTGGTGGAATTGGCCCACTTGTTAACAGTGATAAATTAGCTACATCTGTTTCAAGTACAACTGCTTTAAGCTCACTTTGCTTTGTTAACACATTCGTAAGACCAAATGTATTTACTTGCCCAAATGTATAATGAGCCGTCGGTTTGCGTAAATCGGCATCGACTAGTAATACATTCTTTCCTTGCTGTGCTAACACTACTGCTAGATTCGCAGCAGTTGTTGATTTCCCTTCACCAGGTCCAGTAGATGTAATGACAATCGTACGTACTTCTTGATCTAATGATGAGAATTGAATATTCGTACGGATTGTACGATATTGCTCAGCAATTGGTGACTTTGGTCGAAGGTGAGTGATCAAACTTCTTCGTTTCGGATCCAATGAATTCTTATCTTTACGCGCCAATTTTGCCACTTCCTTTCTCTACTTTTTCAGACTGACCATAACCATGTTCATTGATATGCTCTTCATCAATTACTGGGATCGCTCCTAGGACTGGAAGACCTAATAATTTTTCTATATCTTCTTCAGTACGAACTGTGTTGTTTAAGAACTCAAGTAAGAATGCTAATCCAACACTTGTCATTAACCCAACAACAAACGCAATCGCCATATTTAAGTTCGGCTTAGGTGAAATTGGCGTTGGCACGGCTGACAATTCTGCTCGTGATAAAATATGAATGTTATCTACTTTCAATAAATACTGTATCTCCCGTTGAAATACTTCTGCAGTTACATTGGCAATTTCGGTTGCCAACACTGGATTTGTATCTTGAACCGTAATCTTCACAACTTGAGATCGTCCTTCTTGAGATACCGTAAGTTGTGTAGCAATATTTCTATCGATCCCGATTTCTTCTTTTACTTGATTTAAAATATACGGACTTTTCATAATCACGTTATACGTTTCAATGTATTTCGAATCTGAGTCAAAAGGATTACCACCAGATAATAACGATGAGATTGACCCAGCCGCTGCTTGACTGACTAATATTTGTGTTGAAGCCTGGTACTTAGGTGTGATCACAAAATAACTCATAATTGCACTAATACCTACAGCTAGGATTGTAATAGATATAATTAACGCAATACGTTTTCTTAACGTTTCAAATAACTCTTTTAAGCTAATTGTTTCTTCCATGATTTCCTCCATCATTCTCTTTATTTCTACAAAACTAGTAAAATTATATCACACAAAAAGACATATTTGTGAATATTACTACATAGTTTCACAGATACATTTCGGGTTATTTCGCGCTTTTTCGCAATAAAAAAGGGTAAAGTGTCGAACTTTACCACCTTAATTTACTTGGTTAATTCTGCTAGCTTTTGAACAGCTCTTTGTTCACGAAGACGCTTTTCCGCTTGGTATTGCGCACGGAATGGACTAGCTTCGTTTTTAGAAAACCCATTTGCAACTAAGTCTACTTCAAGTTCGGTATAAATACGGTTAAACTGTTGGTCCGAGCTTGACTCTAATTTTTGAACGTCAGCAATGAGCTTGTTTTGAAAATCACGCATGCTAACATTTTCATTATTGGCTTGTTTTGCTTTCACATCTGCAATAGCAGCATCTAGGATTGCATCTAGCTCAGCACTAATTTGCCCTTCTAACGCAAGAAACTTCACCATATATTCCTGTTTGACTTCGCTTATGTTTTTATTATTCTCTGTTGTATTGTTCGTTGGTTGAGTTTCTGAATTTGCTGCGCTTGTTCCTGTTGTCGGCTGCGTTGATGATGTGAGAGGCTTGTCAGTTGTTACTTCTGTTGATGAGTTGCTTGTTGATTGGTCATTGTTTGTTGTTTCATTATTTGTTTCTGTTTGTTTATTATCCGGGTTTGTGAACTTTGTCGTATCTACAGTACGAACTTTAATCCCTTCACTTTCTAAGGCAAAAGCTGCTTCAGCCCCAGATAATTCTACTTTTTCTTTCCATTTGACACTACCAAAAACTACTGCACCAATTGCTGCTACTAAGCAGAAGGTTACTAGTAAGTTTCTATATACCTTTTTCATTTCGACTCTCCTTCGACAAAACTTTTTCTTCGTTTATCATACTTGAATAAAAATTCGGTTTCAATAACAAGTATGAAAATGGCGCTAACAATTTACTTGTAAAAATACCTTTTTTTAGTAGAATGCTATATTTTTATCAATTATATCAGCCTTAAATACAAATGAAAAACCTTCATATTACTTTCTTTACAAAGTAGCCCGAAGGGCTCTACCACTACAAAAGAAAACAAACTAGCACTCTATTAACAAAAATGCTAGTTTGTATAAATTTCATTATTTCATTTTTACATTAATCGTAATCGAACGGGAATTTCCATTGCTGTCCGTATACGTTCCTGTCACTGCAAAGCTATCTCTTAGCTCACGGATCAAGCCGAAATCAAGATTTAATTCGGCAATTAACGCCGCAAATGACATGTTGTTTTCACCTTTTGTTAGTGTTTCAGTTTCTGTTCCGCCTAAAGGATTAGAAACAGTCATCGTCACATTTTCCGAAATCGTCATTTTGCCATCACGAAGTGTGCGATTATTTGGCTCAGCGCTAAGATCAAACGAAATCGTCGTTGCTGTCGCTGTGTTAGAAACTGCTCCAGTAATTTGTGTACCTGCTGATGTTGTTAAATGAGCAGCTGAGATCATCGGACGTACCATATCACTAGCCGTTGCATTCACTTGGCCAACGTCATTACCAGAAGTATCTTTTAAATTACCTGTATATGTCACTGAAGGACGAGCATCCGTATCAGCACTTGAACGTTCCGTTAAGTTTAGGGTAATTGTTGAGCCACTTGTTTGAACAGAAGAAATCGTATAGCCGTTAACCGTAAACTTATTTGCTTCTACCGAACTCGAAGCGATAGATACTGAAAACTGTAAAAGAACTGCATCAATTCTACCGTTATTGTTGCTATCAACAGTGAAGATGCTTGTTAATTGTGTTGACGAACCTACTCCCGGTACTCCAGGGGCTGGTGCACCAGGAGCTGGAGTTGTTCCACCTTGTGTCGGTATCGTGCCTAGTTCCATCGCACGGAATAAGAAAACTGTGAATTCTGCTCTTGTTACAAATCCTTTTGGATCAAAGACATCTCCTGGTTTCCCTTTTGTTACTCCATTTTGGTATAGAGTAATCACATCCTGAAGATGGGCCTGTGCAATTAATCGTTGGTCATTTATTTTTACCGAAGTAGTTGATACTGGTTTTAACTCAAACGCACGAACTAAGACAGAAGCCATTTGCTCACGCGTTAAGCGATCAGTTGGCCCAAACGTACCATCCGGGTTTCCACGGAAGATCCCTGCTTGTTTTGTTGCAGCTGCAGCACTCGTGTAGTAAAGTCCCGTACGTACATCCTTAAAGCTTGTCCCCTGTGCAGCCGGCAGCTTTAAAGCACGTTGGAAAAGTACTGCTGCATCTGCACGGTTTAGTCTGTGATTTGGACGAAATGATCCATCGTCATATCCCTTAATAATCCCTTGGTTGGCAAGTGTGATAACATTAGCATAGCCAAATTCACCCGGTTTATAATCTGTAAAAGTCACCTGAGCTGATGCAGGATTAGCCCATGTCATGATTGGTAATAACAATACTACAGCTAATAGCAATCTTATATATGTAGCTGTCATTTTTCTCATCATTTATCTCCTCCAAGTCTAGTTATACAAAGTTTACAATACCATAGAGTCGTAGATTTTAGTATTGCTTTTTGGTAATTTTCTGGTGGATATGATTGGAAGTTGGTTTGTTGGTATGGGTTAGTTGGTCAGGTTTCTATATTCATTCGGTTTGTTCGTCTTAGCTCGAAGAGCTGATCCTCCCCTATCCAACTAACCACAAAAACGCAAATCAGCCACAAGATGTGGAAAATCTGCGTTTTTGGTTTATATTATAAGCTCTGTCTCACATAAAATTTTCTGTAACCCACAACCATCAATTACCTTAGTAGACGAACTTGCCGTTGTTGTTTGGCAACAACGGTATAGCTTGTCAGTACTTGTCCAAAGACAAGAAAAAAACATAAAATGATGAGATGAGTCTCATCTGACATTTGCTCGTCATTGTTTTCCTCCTTTAAAGGTTAGTTTCGAAAAAATAAGGGTCTTACCCTAGATTTGGCCCCTTAAAAGGAAAATACAAATCTGCTAAGGTACGACCCTTCATCGTTGTTAAAGCTTAGTTTTTCGTTTCGCCATTTCGTAAAATTTCATAAGCACGATCAAGTAGTTTGTCAGTTTCCTCTAATTCAGGGAATTGCGCAATGTACGCATCCACTTCTTTCATTAACTTATCCACTACTTCAAATGAAACCCAAGGTTGAAGTTCATCTTCGGATATAAAGAGTCCTTCGACTGTTTTCATTAAGTTCTTAATAGATTGTTCCAAGTTTTGAGTTTGTTCCTCAACTTTAATCGTAACGTAGATCGTCTTACTTACTGATTGATCAGCCTTAGTAAAGGTTAACGTTACCCTCTCTGTCACAGAATGCGAGATGCTATTCGTATTTCCGAGATATACTGAATTCGTTGTTTCAGATACAGTTAAGTAATTCGAATGTAACTGCTCTCCTGTTACTTGTAACGTAATCGTATCGTTCACTTCCACACCATCTTTAAGGCGAATGATAAGGTTTGTAATATCACCTTCTTGGCCAACAGCGATAGTTGCCATATCTTCGTATTTCTCAAGTTCGAGTTCTAATTCTACTAGAACCTCTTCCGGAGTTGGAACCGGTGAAACAGGAGGTGCAGTTGGTGGGTGGACCGGCGGGTGGTTAACCACTTGAACAACTTGACGAAGCTTAGCCACTGTCAGTCCTTCACCACTGTCGATTAGCTCCTGAATTCGTTGTTTATAGAGGTTGTGATTATTGTAATTCACATACGTATAATCAACCTGCTTATAATTTATGATTACTTCTAACTCATATAAGTCTAACTCGTTAAGGTCCTCAGTTATTTTTGTTAAGAAAGTAGTGATCATTCGATCGTTCACACCTAGCACAATCTCAATAATGTCCTCTTTCGTTAGCTCATCTCCGGCTTGAACTCGTATATTGATCGCTGTTCGGTATTCATCAATGGCTCTATAAATATCTAAGAGATTTTTATACCCAACTAAATCCTCCAATTGATACCAGTGGAATTGGGTTGGATTATTTACAATCACTGCAAGTTTCTCAGCCACTTCACGGGCTTCAACTTCTTCATTTACTTTAATAACAATTTGTTCAACTTGGGCCTTTGTTAAATTGCCGTGCGTGTTGTAGTGATCATTGAGCTGCTTACGATATTCTTCCTCGTTCTTCCATAGAATAAAATCATATACATGATCATAGTCATATTTAAATAATTCACGAAGCGTGTACACGTCGACATTTAAAGGATTATCATTGATAACTGCTAACAACTTGGACTCATTCACTTCTTGAACTAAGTTTGTTAGTTCTTCAACAGTTATCGACCCGTTCTCTTCTATAAAAGCAGTAACTGCTTGGCGATAGTCTTGTAAGTTATGGTATTTAACCAAGTCCCAACCAATAACCTGTGCAAGTTCCCAATCCTCAAAGCCAGTTCTGTTATTAATAACGGCTTGAAGCGCCTCATGTTTGTTAATCCCATCAACAATTCTCGAAATATCTTCAACCGTTAATTTTTTTCCTTCCGCATTGTCATGTGCTAATTTAATTGCCACACGATAAGCATTCAAGAACTCAGAATAAGAATGAACATTGCCTCGGTTTAGCACCTCTTCTAGATGACGCATCGTAAATGTTTCTGGGTTTGCATTGATATAAGCTAAGCTTAGATCTCTATTCGTATCCCAAACAACACGTTGAACATCAGCATGTGTAAGGTTACCATTCTTTGTATGCCATGCTGCAATTGCTTGGCGATACTCTGGTAAGCGATCTTCTCTGTCATGACTAACTCCTACTAGTAAATGAAGCGCACTAAATGTGAAACTAGTAGGTTTGTCGTTAATCTCTTTTAGCGCAGCCTCTACTTGTGCTCTATAGAATGACTGGTTTGCATCATGTAATACTGAGACAATTTCAGCAACAGTTAAATGACGATTTAATTGCTCTAATTTCTTCTTAACCTCTGAACGATAATGCCCCAGTCTTTCCTCGTAAACTGATACATCCCATTGGAAATGAAGGAGTGTTACAAAGGTAAACGTGTCTGGATTTGCATTAATTTCTGCCGCCGCGATGTTTTGAAGGTCCTCAGTATATAGCTGATTTCCTCTATTTATTGCTTGATACATTTCATGAATTGTTAGGTGACCGCCTTTTTCGGCTATCTTTTCTTTAATCGCTTGTCGATAGTATTCCAGACGATCTTCTACTACGTAGGCTCTAATCTTCCTCAACGTCTCAAATGTAAACGTATCTGGATTTGCATTAATGTGAGCTAAGGCTTCTAGTTCCATTAGTTCAGCTGCTAATTGATTGGCTTCATTAATTGCATTCTCAATTTCATTCAAAGTAAGTGCGGTACCTTTATCAGTGCGCTTCTCTGCAATCACTTGACGGTAATATTGAAGTCGCTCTTCAAGTAGGTGTACATGAAGACCTAATTTTGTTAATGCCTCGAAGCTAAATCCACTTGGATTATCATTGATTTCTGCTAATGCTTCCGTAAATAGCGACTCATTAATTGAAACAACTAGATTTTCTAGTTCTTTTACTGTAGTAAAAGGTTTTTCCTGATTTATCAACCGATCAATGATTGCTGCTTTATATGCATTAAAGTTTTCTTCTCTAATAATTGGTAACCAATTAAGTGCCTGATTTAATTGCTGCAGTGTCAGGTCCTCTGGATGATTATTAATTGCTGCAAGTCTACTTTGGCCATTAACAGTTTGGATAATAGTAGTGATTTGTTCCACTGTTAAACTTCCATAGTTTTCATGAGAAGTAATCGCCTCATGATATGCGTTAAACAAATTCCTTTGAATGTTATAGCCTTGTGCCACATACCATAAATCATCATACGTAAAGTGAGCGTTGGCATTAATGTATTTTGCCATTTCCGTATTATTTACGCTCATAATTATTTGTTGAACAGCTTGCTCAGTTAACCACCCGAGAGTAGACTTACGTTCAACAAGCGCTTGGCGATATTGGCTCATAAACTGTTGTCTAACGTTATGTGCTGCACGATTTAACCATTCGAAGCTAACTGTTTCAGTTTCATCATTTACAATTTCTAAAGCAATTGCTCTGATATTGTTGTTCACTACATTAACAGCCGCTTCAACTTCTTGCTTAGTTAAGTTCGCACCTTTTTGAGTACGTCTTTGATTAATTTCTTGCTGATAATAGCTTAATAGATTCTGATCTGCATAGACGTTAATCGCAGAAAATAAGTCGCTAATACTAAATGTTAGTGGATTGGCATTAATTCGAGCCAACGCCTGTGTTTGGTTAATAGCCCTAACGACATTTTCAATCTCTTGTTTCGTTAAAGGTACCTCAGAAGCATTAACAGCCTCTACTAATGCAACACGATAAGCATTTAGATATTCCTGTCTAGCGCTATAAATTCCAGCTATTTGTAACATTTGATACGTTACTTCAGCTGGTTTTTTATTGATTTGATCTAGCATTGTTTCTTGAATATTATTATTCGTTTCAATCACTAAATCAGCTAACGTATCAATCGTAAACGGCTTGGCTGCCTTATTAATAGCTTCTTGGTAATAGCTAACTAACTCCGAACGTACTGTTGCGTCACGATAGTACGAGAAAAAAGTATGGTTACCATCACGAGTTCTAAACGCTAATGCATCACGTAGCAACTCAAAACTTACGTTAGTTGGAGTTAAATTGATTGTTTCAAGAGCAACAAAGCGATCAACGCTACCAACCACTTCTTCAATCAATGGACGAGTTAGAGTCATGTCGCTAAAGCGGTTGGTCATCGCTTCACGGTACCTTGCCAAATTCGCTGCTTTCGCCCAGCTTACTACCTCTTGTAAGTCAGTAAAGCTAAAGTTAGAACAATTGTTATTAATACGTTCAACAGCAGAAGCTAATGACTGACTGTTTACTGTTAAGATAACCACTTGAATTGCTTCAATTGTTAACACACCATCTTTACGAGCTTCCACAAGCGCTTGACGATATTCAGCAAAACGCACAAACACTAATTCATTAATGCCTATTTGCTGAAGTGCATAATAATCAATTGTTTCAGGGTTGTTATTAAGGGCATCTAGAGCCGACACTCTAGAAATACTATTGTACACCTGGTTTAAGTCATGAGCTGTTAAGTCCCGTTGAACTTCAGCCTTAAGTTTTACTAAAGCATCTAAGAACAGTGGGAACATCCAGTTGTTTACATAAACCAATGGTTCAAAGACATCTGGTGTCATCGCCGGTAAATTGCCGTTAATCGCAGCTAACTTTTCTTTTTCAGCCGCCTCGTTCACTCCAATAATTAACTGACGAAGTTCCGGTTGGGTTAACAAACCATTTGCTAGCGCATCACGTATTGCTTGTTTATACTTCTCGAAGTAAGTTGGATAGAATTGTACATGTTCTCTATAGCCAACCGCCCAACTTAGGTTATTGATGGTAAACTCAGGGTTCGTTAACACTTGTTCTACCGCATAGGCATGAGTAGAGTCTTGGACGATGGTAATAACTTCATTTCTCGATAATGAGCCTTGCTTAGCAGCTTTTGCCGCTGCTAATAAATCACGAGCGTTTTCAAAGTTCTCTTCATAAGTCCAAACAAGAGTTGATAATAAACTATAAGTTAAGTTGGCAATGT
Organism: Anaerobacillus alkaliphilus; assembly: GCF_004116265.1. NCBI lineage: Bacteria > Bacillati > Bacillota > Bacilli > Caryophanales > Bacillaceae > Anaerobacillus > Anaerobacillus alkaliphilus. The sequence continues at coordinate 163,289 of NZ_QOUX01000026.1, forward strand.
CGTCATTAATTACGTCGAGCGCTTCTTGGCCATTTGTTGTACCTCGTTCATGAACAATTTGAACAAGTCCTTTTAGGATGGCTAACGTTAATTCTTCGTCACCTTTTAAGAACTCAATAATCTCCTGACGATACTCTTCAAGTAATGCTGGTTCTACTCTATCATTAACAGCTGTTTGCAAATGATAGTAATCAAAACCTTCTGGGTTTCGAACAATCTCTGCTAAACTACTAATTGGATCTGCATGTCTTGGTCGCGCTGGTTTGAAGCTTTCTAACTCAGCTTCAAGAGCTAAATATCTCTCATAACCTTCTTGGTCAAAGTCACTTGCTTGGACCCCTAGGCTAAATGCTTCTTGAACCGCTAAATACGCTGTTAAGTAAACTACTTGAGCCTCAGCTGCATTTTCTGATGTAACTGTTCCAAAATCTTTAAGTTCTACTAGTAATTCATTCGCGTGGGCTAATGCTTCTTCTAACGAAAGACCGAACTCTTCTAGTCGCTCTAGAACAGCTGCAAGTTTGTCTAAACCAACAAGCTGTGTTTCTGCAACTCCTAGATCACGAGCTTGCTTCACTAAGTTTTGTGCTAGGCTCACCTTCATCCGTACTTCTTGAAGATTTCCTTCATTAACCTCAGATGCTAGTGGTAAGTTCGCTAACGCTTCATTCGCTTTCGCTAATGCTTCTACTTGTGCCGCTTCGATCTCTTGGATTTTTGCTTCTGCTAGTGCGAGTTTACTAATACCAACAAAGTCTCCATCAACCGCACCTTTTGTTCTTGCATCTGCCACCGCTTGTTGTGCAGCTACCAGCTTCGCCTTCGTATCTGCGAGATTTTGAGGTGTAATTAATGACTGGATTGGTACTAAAGTAATTTTTTCATTAGCAATTTTAATTGCTGCAGACTTCGCTTCTACTAACTGTTTCACTTTTGCTTGAACAGCAGTGAAAGCTGCAAGGTTTTCAAATTCACTTTCGTAAGCTCCTACAGCTATTGCTCGCTCAATTGCACCTTCTAAAAATTCAACTCTCTCTTTTACCGCTGCTAGATTTTCATAATTGATCTCTGTTACAGCTGGTAATTCAGAGATTAATAAGTTTACTAAAACAATGTTTCCATAGAGGTCCTCGAAGAATACGGCTACTGCCTCTTTTGCTGCAGCAAGAACATCTAACCCTACAAAGTCAGCTTCCACTGCACCTTTTGCTTTCGCATCGGTGATTAGCGATTCTGCTTGCTTAATCTTGTCAGATACAGCTCTGAAATTTGCTACCGTAATTTCTGAAGCCGCTAAAATTTCCGCTAACGCTGCATTTGCCGCTTCGATTGCTTCTAGCTTTTGAATATTAATTTCTTCAATTCTATCTTGAAGTGGCGCTACTTTCTCTAATCCAACGAAGTCGTCATCTGTCGCCGTTTTTGCTTTCGCAATGGCAATTAATTCAAATAACTTCTCTAATTGCTTTTCAACTTGGCGCACCGTTTCAACCGTAACATCCTCTACTTGAGGTAACGTTGCTAATGCTTGGTTAACCGCTTCGATTGCTAAGCGCTTGTCTTCTTCAAGTTGAGCAATTTTCTCAACCGCTGCCGATACTTTTGCTAAGCCTGAAAAATCAGCTTCTTTTACCGCAATTGATTTCGCGAATTCGACCGCTTCTTTTGCTGCAGCAATTAGTTGTCTAACCTCATTGATGTTTTCGTACGTAATCTCATCAGCCACAGGAATAAGCGCTAATTTTTCGTTTGCTGCTTGAAGTGCTGCTTGTTGATTTCCAACTAACTCAGCTACTCTTTCTTTCACAGCTACATACTTCTCAAGATCTGTGAAGTCCGCGTCTACTGCTCCAGCTGCTTTTGCTGATTGGATCGCTAATTCAACAGCCACTAGTTTTGATTTTGCAGCATCTAATGATTGATACGTAACTTCCGCTAGTGCTGGTAGGTTTGCAATCGCTTGATTTACGATCGTGATTTCTGCTTGCATTACTGCTTGTAGTTCAGATACTTTGTCTTTTGCAGGCTGTAAGCGATCCTTACCTACAAAGTCAGCTGCTAGCGCACCTTTTGCTTTTGCTTCAGCGACTAAATCAAGCGCAACTTGAATTTTTGGTACTAGTGCTCTAAAGTTCGCTACTGTAATGTCTTTAACTTCCGGAATTTCAGCAAGTGCTTCATTTGCTCTTGCAATTGCATCCGTTTTCTCTTTCGTTAACTCAGCAACCTTTGCTTCAGCAGTTGTTAAACGAATAAGATCTTCAAAGCTACTATCCGTAGCGCCAAGCTCTTTTGCCATGTTTACTGCTGCTCTTGCTGCCGCTGTTTTTTCCGTTGCATCGACTAACGTTGCAAACGTAATCTCATCAACTAGTGGCACAAGACCAATCAGTTCATTTGCTTGTTCAATCGCTTCTTCTAATGTTGTTAATAACAAATCTACTTTTGCTTGCGCTTCAGCGATTTTTGCAAAGTGAGGGAAATCAGCTAGTCTTGCCCCATGTTCCTTCGCTACCGCTACTTTTTCTTTTGCCGTTGCAATTAATGCCTGTACTTCTTCAACGTTTTCTGCCGTAATTTTCTCGACAGCTGGAATTGTATTGATCGCTGTATTTGCAGCTTGAATAGCTATTGCTTTTGATTCAAGCATTTCGTTTACTTTCGCTTCAAATGCTGTCAGCTTAGATAGATTTTCAAACACTGCGTCAGTCGCACCTTTTTCTTTTGCTGCTGTAACAGCTGCACGAACCGTTTGTGCTACTTCGTTCATTTCTTCAAGGTTGGCATACGTAATCTCTGTCATTGCCGGAAGATCACTGATCGCTTTGTTTGCCGCTGCAATCGCTTCAGCTTTTAAGGCTTCAAGTGCTTCTACTTTTTCCGTCACTAAGGCAATACTCTCAAAGCCTGTGATGTCAGCTTCCGTGACTCCGAACTGTTTCGCTTCCGCTACAGCAGTGACAGCTAGATCAAGTTTTGTTCTAGTATCTACTAAGTTAGCAAACGTAATTTCTTCTAAGGCAGGTATGCTAGCAATCGCTTGGTTTGCTTTGTTTAATGCTTCTGCCTTTACTTGTTGTAAATTATCAATACGCTCTTTTAGAGCTACGATTTTCTCTAAACCAACAAAATCAGCATCAACCGCTGTTTTTGCTTTAGCCGTTGCAATTAAATCAGCAAGCGTAGCTAATTGAGCTTCTACTTCAGCAAGATTTGTGTACGTTACATCTGTCACTACAGGTAGAGATGCTAACGCCTCGTTAACAGCAACAATTGCTTGACGTTTTTCTTCTTCAAGCTGGGCAACCTTTGCAATTGCTTGATTTAATGCTGGTAAGCCAACAAAGTGAGCGTCAGTTGCTCCTTTTGTTTTTGCTTCGGCAATCGCTGTTTTCGCCGCTTCAATTAGTTCTTTAACCGCCGCTAAGTTTGCAAATGTTACATTAGTTGGTACTATAGCAATTTTTTCATTTGCTACTTCAATCGCCGCTGCACGTTCTGCTACTAATGCAGCTACTTTTTCTTCTAACGCTGTTAAGAGAGCAAGATTTTCAAAATCAGCATCTGTCGCATTTTTTTCTTTTGCTGTTTCGATTGCTTGCTTAGCTGCAGCAACCTTCGCTTCTGTATCAGCTAAGTTTGTAAAGTTTACATCAGCTACTACCGGTAACGCTGCAAGAGCACCATTTGCGGCTGTGATTGCTTCACGTGTTCCTTCGTCTAACTGAGCAATTTTTGCAATTGCAGCTGTTAGTTTTGCTAAATTGGAAATGTTGTTATCTACTGCAGCTTTTGCTTTTGCTGCTTCAACGGCTGTCTTTGCTTCTTCTACTATAGGACGTGTCGCTTCAATGTTGCTGTACGTAATCTCTGCTGGGATTAACTCAATTTTTTCCTTGGCTACACGAACGGCCTCGTCTCTTTCAGCTAGCAACTGTTTTACCTTTGTATCTGCTGCTGTTAGTGGTGCTAATCCTTCAATTGTTACGCCTTTATCCGCTGCCTCAGCAATTGCTTTTCTCACATCAACAAGAAGTTGTTGGACCTCTAATAAATTACTAAAAGTAATCTCATCAACAGCTGGGATTTGCGCTAATTTTGTAGTCGCAACTTCTCTAGCTGTGTTTCTTTCAGCAACTAATTGTTCTACCCGTTGGTTTGCCGCTACGACTCGCGCATAGTCTCTTACTTTTTCAATGTCCGTTTGAGTAACGCCAGCGTCTTTTGCTGCTACAATCGCATTATTGACTGCTGTTACACGAGTTTGTAACCCTTCTAAGGCAATTGCTTGAACATTGCCTGGGTTTGTTGGTAATGCACGGATCGCTTTTTGAACCTCAGTGATCGCTGACATCATCGCAGCTAATGAAGCTTCAATTTCCGTTAATTTCTCTAAATAATTTACTTCTTCAACAACAAAGTCGGCATTTGTTGCGCCAAACGAGATCGCTGTGTTAACGTTTCTTCTTGCCGTTTGCACACTAGCAATATCATTAAAGCCAACCGCTGAAAGTTCAGGAAGCTTCTGAATATTTGCAATCGCAGCATCAACTGCTTGTTGCTTGATTGTGTCAAAGATTGACTGAACACTTTCATTTGCAGCTGTGACATTGGCGTTGCTTGTTTTCTCAAATGCTTGAATTTCAGCAACCTTTTCTCCACCAATTGTTACGTTAGCCTCGGTTGAAATTTTTCCTACGCCAGCATTAACGTTTAATGTAGAAGCTGTTTTTACCGAAACTTCCGTTTCGTTTAAATTTTCACCTTTCAGAGTAACTGTGTTGTTTTGCTCTGATTGAGGAATGTTTAAGACGATGTTTTGGATTTGCGTATTTCCACTTGAGTTAACAGTTGCTGCTTTTTTCACCGTTACTTCTTGGACATCAGCAAAGCTACCTGTTGTGCTTACAAAGGTTACTTCACTACTTGCATTCTTTGTCTCAATCTCAATCGCTTGAGCCGCGAAGCCTGCTTTTGCCGTAATTTTTGTTTCATCCTTTACAACAATTTTGGCATTGTTAAAGTTACCCGCTAATTCAATATCGGACTCACTTGATGAACTCGTTGGGTCTACTTCAATTCTGTCGATGACGTTAACACCGTTGGTGCTTAAACGAACACCGTTGTCATCTTTTACAATGATTGATTTGAACTGAACACCATTTAAGTGGATCGTTCCTTTTTTCCCAGAAAGAATTTCAACCTCATCAGCTTGTACATTTTCTAAAACCACAGAGCTCTGATCACCAGCATCAAGGACTAGTTTTCCTTTGATTACTAAGTTCTTAAGTGTAATCGGCTGCGTGATATCTCCTTTGATCTCTACGTTGCCCTCAATAACAGCTTCATTACCAGCTGCATCTGCTCCGTAGGTTGCACTATCAACAGGAGTAATTAGAAAGTTAGTTGCATAAACAACATTGTTTGCAAACGGATTTTCCGCACTGTCCCACTCAACTACCGTTGGTGTTGGATCAGGATCTGGAGCAGGGATACTTGGTCCCGGATTTGGAACAAACGAACCACCAGGTTGTACACCAAATGCTTGTTTAACTTGATCGTAGTTTTTAATAACGTCTTTTGCTTGAACACCTTCAGGAAGCTTCAGTTCACCGACTGTAGATCCTTGTGAAAGGTTTAGTGTTAAAGCTGAATTTTTTACTGGTGCTAAAGTTTGAATTTTTCCATTTAAGTCAAGTGTTACTGGGTGTAAGCTCTCTACTGTTAATTGATTGATGTTACCTACCGTTTTCAACTGAAGGTCACGACGATTTTTCACCGTTAAATCAGTTATTGTTGCTTCAAGAGTCACGTTTTGTGCACGCTCAGCAACTGTAACACTTGGAAGTACAACTGATTGATCAGCTTTCAGTGTAGCGTCTGTTTGGACTTCTAAAGCTTTTACGGTTGTTGTACCTTGGAAGTTTACAGCTAAGCCTTTATTATTAATTTTTATATTTGTAAGAGTTGAGTTTTTGAATGTTACATTGTTTGCAGTTGTATTAGCTGCTGATACGAGTCCTGCAGTACTTGTTAGAGCTGTCGCACCTTTCACTTCAACTTGATCAAACGTAATAGTACCGCTAGCTTTCTCAGAAACTTCTAAGTTCCCCGTTACCGTTAGATTTTTCACGGTTACATTAGAAGCCGATACCTTGACGTTCCCTGTTAAAGAGAAACCTTTTCCGTCAAATACTTTTGACGCTGTTGCTAGCTCTAAATATGTAATCCCAGTGATTTCGTTATTGCTTGTTTGAAAGTTAATCTTTGAACCTATTAAACTCTCTTTGTTACTAGTAAACAAGTCCTGTAAGTTACTAGAAAGTGTGTATGTCATTCCTTCAATCGTCACACTACTCTCGTTAATCGCTTCAACCGTTTTCCCTTGTGCGTCTAGTGATAAAGAGCGAGTAATAAACACAGCAAAATCAGCTCGGTTTACTGCAGTCTTAGGTCTAAAACTACCATCTCCATAACCGATCGTAATGCCATTTTGATAAAGAATTTTCACATTCTCTTTGTGGGATGCAGAAACCTTGTCTAAATCTGTCAACTTTATTTCCACACCAGCTTGAGCTTTTAAATTAAAAGCACGAACTAGGATTGTTGCCATTTCTTCGCGAGTTAAAGACGTTTTTGGGTTAAAGTTCCCATTATGATCACCTAAAAAAATACCTGCATCTTTAAGTGCAGATACTGCGCCAAAATAAGAGCTTGTTTTTGGTACATCTTTGAAATATTGCTCACTCGTAGTTGAAGACTGTAATTCTAAAGATCTTACTAGTAATGCAGCAGCGTGCTCACGAAGTAGCTCTTGCTGCGGACGAAAAGTCCCATCTGGAAATCCTTTCACAATCCCCTTTGCAACTAAATGACTAATTGCCTCTTTCGCGTAGTGATTGCTAGAAACATCTTTAAATACTACATCGGCAGATACCGGTGCTTGTCCAGCAAGACCTGCAATAGCAACTGTTGTTACCGCAGAACTCGCAATTAACTTTCTGTAAAAATCAATTTTCTTTTTTCTCAATCCCACTCACACTCCTTCATGTAGGGCACTTAATTACGCCACGGTTAAATAAATATGTCATTTGAATAGGTGAATATTACTACTTTTTTAACTTTTTATGTAAATAAATTTACTAGTTTAAAAAACAAAGTAATAAAGTATAGTTTCACACTTTACTATCATAAAATTTTTCCAAAATACTGTCAATAATTATCAGTAAATTCAATTGTTGGGAATATATGAAGATATATGTAAAGTTTCCTAAGGTGTCAGACACCGTTCGTGGACATTCTTGTGCAAATGTCCATCGGTGGAGGACGTTTTTTTGTTTGGATCATAAATTTCGATTTTCGACTGTAAATTAGTCATTTCGGACTGTAAGTTCTCGAGTTTGGACTGTAAATGAGCAATTTTGGACTGAAAACTATAAATTAGCTCTACGGAGAACCCTACGAAAGTAGCAAAACTGCAAATATAGATGTCCAACAGCTATTTTCATAAACTAAAAATGAAAAAAGGGGCTTACCCTAGATTTTCAATTGAAATCTACTAAGGTAAGACCCTTTTTTATTGTTTTAATGCTTAGTTGTTTGCAAGAATTAAAATCTCATAGGCACGGTCAAGTAATTTCTCCGTTGCCGCCAATTCAGGGAAAGCTGCAATCAATCGATCTAGCTCGTCCATTTGCTTTTTCACTACTTCAAGCGATACCCATGGTTGAAGTTCATTGTCGGAAATGAAAAATCCTTCAACATACTTCATCATGTTTTTGACATACTGTGCTAGTTCTTGTGATTGGTCTTCAGCTTTAATTGTTACGTAAATTGTCTTGCTTACTGATTGACCTTCTTTTGAAAACGTTAATGTCAGTCGCTCTGTTAGCGAATGAGATATGCTACTCGTATTTTCGAGATATACGATATTCGTTGCTTCAGTAACTGTTAGATAGTCAGATTGTAACTGCTCTCCAGTCACTTGCAACGTAATTGTGTTGTTCACTTCCACACCGTCACGAAGTCTTATGACAAGATCTGTGATGTCTCCAAGTTGCGTAACAGCTACTGTTGCTGTGTCCTCGTATTTATCTAATTCAAGGTTTAGTTCCGCATGAATTTGAGCTGCTGAAGTCAACACTGTTTCTTCGGTAAACTTTAAAGTTGCAAAATTACTTGCTGGCATTGTACCGGTCTCACTATAACGAACATAGACCGTTTGATCACCATCAAATAATGGCGGGCTAGCCGGATCATACGCTACCCAAGAACCGTTAAGGTGAATTGCATATTCCATCGTTCCGTCAGCGCCAACAATTGTATTATTCTTGTCATCTGCAGTTACCTGTGGAGCTGCAGGTAAAATCGTAATAGAATGTCTATTCTCTAGATACTCAATATCATCACCAATCGTTACCTTCACGAAGTACTTTCCAGGAGGGAATTTCCCATTTGATGGTCTTAGGTGAATATTGATTACTCCGGTTTGATTCATTAATGCTTGACTCACTACTGGAAATTCAAGCGATGTCCCATCTAAATTGATAAGCTCAACTTTTACTTCTTCGCCACTTTGAATTTCTGAAGTCGTTACGGTTACAGATATTAACTCATTATGGCTGTTATAAGCAGTAGTGACGCCTCGTACTGCACGGAATGGCTCAAGAATTTGTACAGGTATTGTGCGAAGTGATAAGTTTCCATTGTTATCAACAGCATAACCAATGTATTCTCCACTCTCCAACCCTGCTGTATTGAGCGTGATCCAATTGTGAGGATTCGTTTGTGAAATACCTTTGCCCTCGTTCACTAAATCCTTAAGATCTTGTTCACTCGTAATATTTACATTTGCTTCACTACGAATGAAGTAAAATACCCCTGCTCTTGTAGTAGATACAGTTATTGAATCACCTTTCATTATTGGCACATTCGTATAAATCGTTGCACGGAATCTATCATGGTGGTTTACGTAAGTAACAATATCCATTAAGTCTTGAACAGTAAGAGATCCTTGTTTCTTAATTGTATCAGTAATGACAACTCGATATTGTTGCTCATGCTCGGACGTTAACCAGACAAAGTGCTCATTTTCTAAAGCATCTTCAATGTCCCTGTATGTGATAATTCCATCATTCTTATTAATTTTTGCTAATGCATTGACCTTTATCTGTTGGTCTACCTCACGCATAATCTCATAAACTTGATGTTCCTGAACAGGTGCAACTTGCGTAATTTGATCACCAATGGCTTTGCGGTACATCTCAAAACGCTCTTCTTTAAAGTAACCAACTAGAGTAATAAGGTTTTGTCTTGTAAATGTATACGGATTATTATTAATGACCATGATACGCTCTTGGTGAATTAATTGATTAACGTGATGTATCAGGTCGATTAATTGTTGCTGTGTCAACGGTCCTTGTTTTTCAATCGCTGCCGCAACCTCTTGGCGATAACGATTTAAATGTTGATCCCAACCAAACCAGCCGATCACTTCATTTAATTGTTCGATTGTAAAACCTGTTGGGTTGTTGTTAATTGGTGCTAGTTTCGCATCAATAATTCCCTTTTCAACTGCAATCACAATCTCGCGAATGTCACTAGCTGTTAACGTTTCACCTGCTTTAACTCGTTTAGATATTTCCGCTTGGTATAAAGCGTGATTACTATGCTTCACTTCGATGTATTCTTGTTGATAGTTCACTAATTCGATTAAGTTTTGAAAACTAATCGTAGCTTGATTACTATTGATTAGGTCTAAAAAGCCTTTAAGAGTACTATCATTTACTCCTCGAACAATTGTTAAGATCGACTCTTTTGTTAGATCCTGACCATTATTTTTTTCACGAATTAACTCAGCACGATATTTATCTAGAATTCCATTGGTATGTTGTAACATATTTTCATAGCCAATTAAATGACCTAGATCGCCGTAGGTAAATCCTTCTAGATTAGTTGCAATTATCGCTAATCTTTCAGCAGTATTGCGATCTTCAATTTCTTTATTAACTTGTAGAATGATCTCTTCTACCTTCTCTTTGGTTAGGACGACACCACCGTTTACTGCCTCATTGAACTTTTGACGATAGTCATTCATGTTTTGCCACAAGATGAATTCCCATGGTCTATCGTAACCTCGGAATAGATTGAACAGAGTCTGCTCTGATACATTTAAAGGCTTCTCATTAATCTCCTTGAGAAAATCACGATCATTTATTTTTGTCACTAGTTCAATGAGTTGATCTAGTGTTTCAAAAGGGATGCCTTGATTTTTCACACGGTCGATCATTGCCTCTATATATGCAGGGAAGTTTTCACTTCTATAAAGCGCCCAACCTACTAACTGACCTAACTGATATGATGTCAGCCTTTCTGGATGTTTATTAATTTCTAGTAATCCGTTTCTGACATTTATTTCTCGAACGATAGCCACAACTTGAGTGACCGTTAAGGTGCCATAATTTTCATTAGAAATAATCGCCGAGTGATATTCATTAAAATACTCACGTTCTACGTTCGTCTCAATGGCTACCAAGAAAAGATCATCTAACGTAAAGCGATCAGTTGAATTGATGTAACGAAGCATCTCAGTTTGATTTACTTGGTTAATTACTTTTTGCACATCATGTTCATTTAACCAACCTTGACCAACCGTTTCACCAAGAGCTTGACGATATTGGCTCATGAGTTCCTGCCTTATATTCTGCGCTGCTCGCTGTAACCATTCAAAGCTGATCGTCGCCGCCTCTTTGTTTACTTTCTCCAAAGCAAGCTTACGAATATTTTGGGACACACTGTTTACTACTGCTTCAATCTCTTGCTTCGTCAAATCAGCACCTTTAGCTAAACGTTTCGCATTGATTTCCTGTTGATAAAAGCTCAATAGGTTATGGTCCGCTGGTACGCTAATCGCAAGATATAAATCACTCATATCAAACGTTAATGGATTTGCATTTATTTTCGCAAGAGCAAGCTTTTGATTTACTGATAAGATAACGTTTTGTACTTCTTGCCTCGTTAAATCCTTATCTTCAACCGCTTCAACTAATGCCTGTCGATAGTGATTTAGATACTCTTGTCTCAGGTTATAAAGACCTGCCATTTGTAGTGTCTGGAATGTAATTGCCGCTGGATTTTCATTAATTCTAGCAAGCATAATTACTTCAAGATTTGCGTTTACTTGCTTTACTAAGTCAGCTAACGTATCAATCGTTAATGGCTTCACAGCATCAATAATCGCCTCTTGATAATAAGAAATTAATTCTGAACGTACAACTGCATCACGGTGATACGTACGATAGGTGTAGTTACCTTCCTGTCTTGTATAAGCAACAGCCTCAACAAGTAAATCATAGTTTACAGTCGTAGGATTCGTGTTAATTTTCTCAAGTGCTACCCCACGGTCAACGTTGCCAACAATCGCTTCAAGCATTGGGCCAGTTATAGGCTTTTGGCTATCTTCTAAGCTAACTGCTTCACGGTATTTTTCTAAATTCGCTCTTTTTGCCAAGCTTACTACTTCACGTAAATCTGCAAAGCTAAAGCCCGAACGATTGGTGTTAATACGTTCAATAGCTAGTACTAAAGTTTGTGTGTTGACTTCGTTGATTACCTCTTGAATTTCTTCAACTGACAATAAGCCTTGTTTTCGTGCTTCAACAATCGCTTGACGATACTCTGGGAAGCGCTCAAATACTAGTTTTGTCAAGCCAATCTCTTGAAGAGCATAATAATCAATTGCTTCTGGACGGTTATTTAATGCATCAAGAGCAGAGATTTTCATCACTTGTTGATAGACTTGCGTTAAGTCCTGTCTAGTTAAATTACGTTGTACCTCTGCCTTTCGTTTTACTAAAGCATCTAAGAACAGCGGGAATGACCAGTCACTGACATAGACGATTGGTTCAAAGTCAGCAGGTGTTACAGCTGGTAGAGAACGATTAATGTGCGCAAGCTTGTCTTTTTCAATTGACTCGTTCGCTCCAATAATAACCTGTTGCAGCTCTGTTGCAGTTAAGATTTTCCCATTTGCAGCTTTACTTACTGCCAGACGGTATTTGTCTAAATTGATGCTCATCATTGGTGTGTATTGATTAAAGTTAACTGCCCAACTTAAATGCTCAATTGTAAACTCTGGATTAGTTGACACTTGTTCTAGAGCATACGCATGGTTTGCATTATAAACAATAGTTGTTACTTCATTACTACTTAGAGGTGCTTTCTTCGCTTCTTTCGCTGCCGCAATTAAATCACGTACAGTCTCAAAATTCTCTTTAAACGTCCAAACTAGATTTTCTAAAAGACTATAAGTTAAGCTCTCAATATTGTTATTAATGACTTCTAGAGTTTCATGATAGTCCTCGTCACTACGATCTAAAACACTCTGAACTAACTCTTTCAAAACTGCTAATGTTAATACTTCATCGCCCGCTAAAAACTCTTCAATCGCTTTACGATACTCTGCCTCAAAAGCTGAACTTACCCATTGGTTTACAGCCGTCTGTAAGTGGTAGAAGGCAAAGCCTGATGGATTGTTGATGATCTCCGCTAAGCTACTGATTGGATCGGCATAAATTGGTCGCTTTGGCATAAAACTTGCTACTTCTATTTCTAATGTTACATAACGCTCATAACCCTGTTGATCAAAGTCACTTGCCTTGGCACCTAAACTGATTGCTTCCTTCACTGCAAGATACGCTGTTAGGTAGACGATCTGTGCTTCAGCTGCGTTTGCTTCAGTAACTGCTCCAAACTCTCTTAGTTCCACTAGCAATTCATTCGCATGAGCTAATGCTTCATCTAATGAAATTCCGAATTCTCCTAGTCTTTCTAGAAGTGCTTCTAGTCGTTCTAAGCCAACAAATTGGCTATCTGTCACTCCTAAGTCACGAGCTTCTTTAAGCAGGTTTTGCACTGCATTTACCTTCATACGTGTTTCTTGAAGGTTAGCTTCAGTTACGTTTGCTGGTATCGGCAGAGTTGCTAAAGCCTCGTTTGCCTTCACTAACGCCTCCGCTTGTTTTATTTCAATCTCTTGGATTTTTGCTATAGCTAATGTTAGATTATTTAAACCAACAAAATCAGTAGCTGCAGCGCCTTTGTGTTTTGCAACACCGATCGCTTCTTGTGCAGCCGCTATTTGTTCCTTTGTCTCCGCTAAATTACCTGGTGTAATTAATGATTGAACCGGTACTAAAGCAAGTTTCTCATTGGCAGTTTGAATCGCTGCTTGTTGATCTTGGGCTAATTCAGTTACACGGTTTTTGAATGATTGATAGCTTCCTAAATTTACGAAGTCAGCGTCGACTGCGCCAGCAGCTTTTGCCGATTCGATCGCTAATTCAACAGCTGCTACTTTTGATTTCGCAGCTTCTAATGAAAAGTACGTAATTTCTGTGATAGCTGGTAAATGCGCAATTGCTTGGTTAGCAATCTGAATTTCTGTTTGCATTAAGACGAAGAACTGAGATGCTTTGTCTTTTGCCGGTTGTAATCGTTCTTTCCCTACAAAATCAGCTGCTACAGCACCTTTCGCTTTGGCTTTGTCAACTAGATCAACTGCTACTTGCATTTTCGGCATTAACTCTCTAAAGTTCTCGACGTTAATGTCTTTCACTTCAGGAATAACCGCAAGTGCCTCGTTTGCTTTAGCAATTGCTTCTGCTTTTTGCTTCGCTAAATCCGCAACTTTTGCTTCTGCTTTTGTTAAACGGTCAATGTTACTAAAGCTAGTGCTTGGCGCACCTATTTGTTTAGCCAGTTCTACAGCGTTTCTTGCTGCCGTTGTTTTTTCAGTTGCATCATCTAACGTTGCAAACGTAATTGCTTCTGTCAGTGGAACGCTATGAATAAGTTCATTTGCTTTTTCAACTGCTTCATCTAAAGTTGTTAATAACAGATCAACTTTTGCTTGCGCTTCAGCAATTTTTGCATAGTTTGAAAAATCAACTAGTGCCGCACCGTGCGCTTTTGCTACTGCTACCTTTTCTTTAGCCTCTGTAATTAATGCTTCTGCGTTACCGACAGTTTCTGAAGTAATTGCTTCTACTGCTGGAATTGCAGCAATTGCCGAATTTGCAGCTGCAATAGCTGTTGCTTTTGCTTCGAGCATTTCTTTCACTTTCGCTTCAAATGCGGTTAGCATAGGTAAGTTTTCAAACGATGAGTCATCTGCTCCGTTTTCTTTTGCCGCTGTTACTAAGCCACGAACCATTTGCGCTCTTTCATTCATCTCAGTTAGGTTCGCATAGGTAATTTGTGTAACTGCTGGCAATGCATTGATCTCGTGGTTTGCTTTTTCGATTGCTTCTGCTCGTAATACTTCAAGTGCTTCCACTTTTTCAGTGATTAAAGCAATACGCTCAAAGCCTGTGATTTCCGCTTCGGTTACACCAAACTGTTTCGCTTCAGCAACTCTTGCAAGAGCTACCTTAAGCTTTGCTCTTACATCTCCTAAGTTGGCAAACGTAATTTCTTCTAATGCAGGTAAACTAGCAACTGCCTCGTTTGCCTTTGCTAATGCTCCTGCCTTTGTTGCCTGTAAGTGATCAATTCGCTCTTGTAGAGCTGTTATTTTCTCTAAACCAACAAAGTCAGCATCAACTGCTGTTTTTGCTTTCGCCGTTTCAATTAGTTCATTAAGTCTAGCTAATTGGGCTTCTACTTGAGCAAGGTTTGCGTATGTTACCTCAGTGACCGCTGGAAGTGCAGCTAACGCTTCATTAACCGCAACAATTGCTTGGCGTTTTCCTTCTTCAAGCTCTGCTACCTTTGCAACTACTTTATGGAATCCTTCAAGTCCAACAAAGTGAGCTTCTGTTGCTCCTTTTGTTTTGGCTGCTTCAATCGCTGCTTTTGCTTCAGTAATTAATTTTTTCACTACTGTAAGGTTCGCATAGGTAACTTCAGCTGGAACTAAAGCAATTATTGTGTTGGCAACTTCAATAGCAGCTGTGCGTTCAGTTACTAATGAAGCAATTTTTTCTTCGATTGCTGTTAAGAGTTGAAGATTCTCAAAGTCTGCATCTTTCGCATTCTTTGCTTTCGCTGTTTCAATTGCTTGTTTTACTACTGCCACTTTTGCTTCAGCATCAGCTATATTTTCCATATTTACGTCAGCTACAGCTGGTAATGCTGCAAGCGCAACGTTGGCTGCTGTAATAGCTTCACGTGTTCCTTGATCTAACTGAGCAATTTTTGTCGTAGCAGCTGTTAGTTTCGTTATATTCGAGATCGCTGTCTCAACTGCCGCTTTGGCTTTTGCAGACTCAACAGCCGCTTTCGCCTCAGTGACTAACGTACGTGTTGCTACGAGGTTGCTATAGGTGATTTCACTAGGAATTCGATCGATACTGGCTATCGCCGCACGAACAGCATCGTCTCTTTCCGCTAGTAATTGTCTTACTTTCGTATCTGCAGCAGCTAGTCGTGCTCCTCCTTCAACGATAACTCCTTTATCAACAGCTTGGGCAATAGCTCTTCTCACATCTACAAGAAGTTGTTGTACTGCCAATACATTGCTAAACGTAATCTCATCTACTACTGGGATTTCAGCTATCTTCGCAGTTGCATGGTCTCTTGCTGTATCTCTTTCAATCACTAGTAATACCAAACGGTTTTTCGCAGCAACTAGTCGACCGTAGTCCCTTACTTCTTCAATGTCTTCTTGAGTAACACCTGCTTCAAGCGCTACTGCAATCGCATTGTCTACCGCCGTTACACGTGTTTGCAGACCAGCTAAGGCAATTGCTTGAACATTACTCGGGTTTGTTGGTAACAAACGAATTGTTCTTTGAACCTCAGAGATCGCTGACATCATTGTTGATAGTGATTCTTCAAGTTCTACTAACTTTTCAAGATAATTAACATCATTAACAATAAAGTCTGCATTTGTAGCACCGTATGACATAGCTGTATTTACATTTTTTCTAGCCGTTAAGACACGTGTAATATCGTCAAAACCAATCGTTGCGCGCTCTGGAAGTTCTTGAATTTCTTCAAGCGCAGCTGCAAGTGTTTGTTGCTTCATTGTGTCAAAAATCGTCTGAACACTTTCATTTGCAGCAGTTACATTCGCATTATTCGTTGTTTCAACTGCTTTAATCTCAGCAACTTTGTCTCCGCCAATCGTTACATTCGCTGCCGTTGATACTTTTGCAATTCCAGTGTTCACGTTTAAAGTCGAAGGTGTTTTCACAGCTACTTCTGTTTCTTGTAAGTTTTCACCCTTTAACGTGACCAAGTTGTTTTGCTCTGATTGAGGGATGTTTACGACGATGTTTTGGATTTGTGTGTTTCCAGTAGAAGATACAGTTGCCGCTCTTTTCACCGTTACTTCTTGCACATCCGCAAAGCTACCAGTAGTACTAACAAGCTTTACTTCACTCGTTGGATTTTTCGTCTCGATTTCAATCGCTTGAGCCGAGAAGCCGGCTTTTGCAGTAATCTTCGTCTCATCTTTGACAACGATTTTTGCGCTGTTAAAGTTACCTGCCAATTCAATATCAGACTCACTAGACGCATTTGTTGGAGCTACTTCAATTTTCGTAATGGCGTTTACCCCGTTTGTGCTTAAACGCACACCGTTATCATCTTTCACAACAATGGCATTTGACTGAACGCCATTAAGATGAATTGTCCCTTTTTTTCCAGAAAGGATTTCAATTTGGTCAGCTTGTACATTTTCTAAGATAACAGAGCTTTCATCACCAGCATCAAGTACTAATTTGCCTTTAATGATTAGGTTTTTAAGCGTAATCGGCTCAGTAATATCACCTTTAATCTCCATGTCACCTTCAATGATTGCTTCACTTCCGGCTGCATCAGCACCGTACGTAGCCCCTTCAGCAGGAGTAATAAAGTAATTAGCTGAGTAAACGACATTATTTTCAAACGGGTTTTCAGTACTGTCCCATTCTACTAGAGATGGTGTTGGCGTTGGCGTTGGTTCCGGAATTGGAGTTGGTGTTGGTGTCGGTGCTGGCATACTTGGTCCTACGCCATTGTCAATAATTTCTTCAATTGTTTTTCCTTCTGTACCTAGTGTAAGCACACGAGAAATAAACACAGCAAAATCTGCTCTATTCACAGCATTCTTTGGTCTAAAGCTGCCATCGCCGTAGCCAATCGTAATACCATTTTGATATAAAATATTGACATTTTCCTTATGCGATTTAGCTACTTTATCTAAATCTTTTAGTTTTACTTCCACACCTGCTTGTGCTTTTAAATTAAAGGCACGCACTAAAATCGTTGCCATTTCCTCACGAGTTAGTGATGTCTTTGGGTGAAAGTTCCCCTGATGGTCACCTAAAAAAACACCTGCTTCTCTAAGAGCAGATACGGAACCAAAATAAGTACTAGTTTTTGGTACATCCTTAAAGTATTGTTCATTTGTAGTTGAAGGCTGGACTTCTAAAGATCTTGCTAGTAATGCAGCGGCATGCTCACGGAGCAATTCCTGCTGTGGACGATATGTCCCATCAGGAAACCCTTTCACAATTCCCTTTGCAACTAATTCACTAATCGCGTCTTTCGCGTAGTGCTTGCTAGACACATCTGTAAAAACAACATCAGCAGAAACTGGTGCTTGTCCAGCTAGACCCGCTACAGCTACTGTTGTAACCGCAGAACTAACCATCAACTTCTTATAAAAATCAATTTTCTTCTTTTTCAAACCTATTCGTCCCCCTCAAGTAGTGCTATTTTCATAGCTAAAATTATGTAATTGAACAGGTGAAAACTACTAGTCTCTTTGTTTGTATACTTACTAGGTAAATAAACATAGTATAATAGTACGTCTCACACTTATTATTTTAAAATAGCCACCAGTAACTGTCAATAAGTATCAGAATGACATATAAATGGTAACTTACCAAGATTATTGGAATTCTGGCGGTTTCTGTACAGTTCCCCAAAAGTATATGGATATAATTTCCATTGTTTTAGACTGTTTATCTGCGGGCTGTTTTCGTAGATGAGATTAGGTGGGTTAGCAAGTACTTACTTTCATTGGTTTCATTAAAAAAGAAAAAAGCAAATCGTACAATCGTACGTTTGCTCTTGGTACAAAATATCCTTAGTTTTTTATATACACTAATAATTGCCGGCACACTTGTTTTTTCCACTTTTTATAGGCAGGTGAAAAGAACTCATGAATAAACCTAGTTTTTTCTTCTTCATTATGAAAGATTACTCTTAGATGAGATACTTGCTGCTCGATCAGTTGAAAATTATTGAGATGTTCTTCCATCTTCTTATCATAGGAGAATAGATATTGCATTGTATGTATTGACTTCTTAAACGGCCCTAATGCCTCAAAAAGGTCCTGTAATATCTTATCTCCCGAGTGATAGTTTTTTTCCTGATAACTCCAATCTACCACAGCAATTCCTTCCTCAACCTTATCTAGTAAGTTAAGATACTCTTGAAAATACTCATAACGAGTTTTTGTTATTAATACCATATGACCACCCGACCCAAGAACAATGATGACTGTTAGTTAGTTTTTCTTTGCGGACAATAATTTAAGAGCTTTCGGATCTTATAATTTGAGTACCTACTACTAACAATTGGTAATTACTATTTTTGTAAGAAAAGTGACTAATTGGTCACAGAACTTTTATTATATCGGGTGGTTTTGCTCAACTATTTAGGACAAAAGTAGGAAAAACTTTATTTTTCATTTAAAAAACCTTATCTCGTGAGATGAGATAAGGTTTTTTTATAAGTGTTAACAAAATGATTTTAGGAGTTTTTACTTCCTTATTTTTTCTTATCAATAAATATACCATCCACAGACATTTGCTCGTATAGATTATCATACGTCACGTTGTTTTTCTTCTTTTGGTTGAACTGATTAATTTTAACCTTTAATTCTAGTGTTTTTGCTTTAAAAAGTTCGTTAACTTTATTATTATCATCTATAATTTTTTGACCTAGCTCTTTTTCAGCAGTAGTTTGAGCACCTGTTACTTTTTGAATTAAATGTTCTCTCACATTTAAAAGCTGTTCAACTGAACCAACGTACTCTTCGTCATCCTCTTTAAGGGGCTTTTTTAAGAGAACTAACAAATCCTGATTAATTCTATCAATCTTGGAAAGAATTTCAAGCATTACACTTGAACCCGGCTACCATGTTGACGTTTTCGATTTATCATAATAACTTCTTTCCATGTATCACGGAATTGAACTACATATTGCTCAGCTTCTTCAAGAGCTTTCATGTCGTTGTTGATATTAGCCTCTATTAATTGGTTCAGAATATAGTCATACATTTTTAACATATTCTTACCAACTTCACCATCTGTTTTTAGAGTAACCATTAACTCACGAATAATATTTTGGGCTTTTGTTATATTTATATTTCTTACTTCAATTTTATTGCAGATTATTGCATCTTTACCAAGCTTAATAAATTTTAGACAACCATTATAGAGCATTAATGTCAGTTCTCCTGGTGTAGCTGTTTCGAATTTATTCTGTTGATATACTTGATTGGCGGTTTGCATCAATTTAAAAACACCCTTTCACGTCTTAAAATCATTGACCCATAAGCTGACTCATAAATGCCATCGCTTGTGAATTCGCTTGATTCATTGCTTTTTCCATTGCAGAAAATTGAGCCCAATAACGATTTTCAATGTCAGTTAAACGTCGTTGAAAACGATCAATCTGTTGGTCAACATTTATTAATTCTCTTCCTAGACTAAATTGCTGATTGGTCCGGAATTGGTTTCCTGCTCTAGTTTCGATTTCCTTAATTGTATTATCAATAGTACTTCTCAGACGCCCGATTAAACCAGTTTGACTATATGCATTAGTTGAACCACTTTCTGCAACACCATTTAGGAGTTGATGAACTGCGTCTGGATCATCAGCTAATGCAGCCCTTAGTTTAGCCTCGTCTATCTCTAACTTTCCACCTTGTTGAAAATTACTTGTGGTTGTGATACCAAGCTGTGCTATTTGATTATATCTTCCGGAGGTTTCAACAGGAGAATATAGATCTAGTCTCAGCCTACTTAATGAGCTTGTTAGTGTTTGATCCCTTGTAAGTAACCCACTTTTTGATTTTTCATCCCACAATTCTGCTTCTTTATCAGATAACTCTCGTCTTTGTTCATCAGTTAAAGGTGGAAATCCTCTATTTACTCTCTCTGATACCTTTGATTGTATTGTTTGAATAACTTCATTATATTTCTCTACAAAACTTTTAATTTTATCGAAGGCATCATCAGTATTGCTGGTGATTGTTAGAGATGTTGTGCCTGTATTCTGTAAATTTAAACTTATCCCCCCTACATTTGTTCTATTTGAGCGGATATTGTCATATTGCTTTGTCCCTAGTACTGGATCAGTAAAAGAAAATATAGCATTTCCTGCACGTTGATTTGGATTCGTTGGTTCAATTTGGTCCTCGCCAGGAAGCGTTAAGCTAATATTGAGTTTATTTAAGAATAATTGGAAGTTTCCTCCATCACCGTTACCAAATTCAATCTCACTACCGTTTGCATTTCTAATTCCGGTCTCCTTACGTTCTAGAACAACCTTGTTAAAGGTACTATCAAAATATACTTGAACTCCAATGTCTGATTTATTTATTTCATTAAACAAATCACTTAACGATTTATCTCCTGTAGTGAATTCTATTGTATTAGCAACACCTTCATCATTATAGGTTGTTATTGTGAAACCCGTGCCGAATTCAGATGTATTAATAGTCTCGTTAACATTAAGGTGAGTTTCAGCCGTGCTTGTATAGCGTTCAGCTTGCGCAATCTTGTTTACATTTACTTCATAAGTACCATTTCTTACAGTTGCATTTGCTGTTGCTGTTAAAACCTTCGAATCTCCAATCGAAGTTTGTCTTGTGTTCAGTGACGAACGCAATCTAAGGCTTGATGCAGAATCATGCAAGTTTTTCAATTGTAAGTTCATTTCACGATAAGCATCCCTTTTCCACTCGATCGTTTGTTTTCTCTGAAAAAAACGATCAAGTGGTAATTTTTCAACTTTCATTAAGTCACGAACAATGGATTCAGTATCAATTCCACTTGCTATACCACCAATTCTCACATTAAAAACCTCCTAAATTTTTTTATCTATAAATAAACCAATTGTTTCTTTCATTGCCGCAAACATGTCTAATAACTTTTTAGGAGGTATTTCTTTAATAATCTCTTTTGTTTGTTCATCAATAATAGAAACGTAATATTCATTTAGTTCTTCATGAAGAGTAAACTTCAAGGAACTATTTGTAGATGTTAAGAACTTGTTAATACTCTCTACCTTTTTATTAAGTTCAATTTCACTTACTTTTGATTCAAAATTTTTGGGGTGTGATAATTCTACCTGCCTAGGTACTTCATTTTTAATAGAAGCTCGAAAGCTTTGACTAGGTATATTGCGCCCTATTTCCATTATTTCAACTCCTAGATATCGTTTTATTTTATATCGGTAAAATTAAGTGAGGTATTAAGTTGTTTATTGTAAATTTACTAACTGAAATAAAATCGGAGCTCTCTATTTGTTACTTGAAAAATAATAAATGGTAATAGCAAATTATCACTATTACCATAAAGATTTCTAAGTATTTTATTTTTCAATACAATGGATGTAACATTGTTTATTGCATAATCAGTTCTTTTAAGCAAAAATATCTTAAACCTTCTCTATGTTTATATTACGTACCGGTATATCTTTTGAAGCTAGGTAATCTTTAACTTCTTTAGGTGTCTGTTGAGTAAAGCTAAAAATACTTGCAGCAGCAACGGCAGAAGCTTTTGCTTCTAGTATTGCTTCATAAAAATGATTAAAATTTCCTGCCCCCCCTGATGCAATAACAGGAATGTTTACTGCCTCAGTAACTAATTTAATTAACTCTATGTCATATCCATTCATATTTCCATCATTTTGTATTGAAGTAATAATAATTTCTCCTGCTCCAATTTCCTCAACATATTTCGCCCATTCATCTACTTTAATACCTGTTTTTATTGTACCTGAATTCCTTACACACTCATAGCTTCCATCTTCCAACTTTAATGCATCAATACCGACAACAACACATTGATTTCCATAAAGACTTGCCACTTCCGTTATTAAACTAGAATTTATATAAGCAAATGAATTAATACATACTTTATCTGCCCCAGCTCTTAATAGTTTGGTTACATGATCTATATGACTAATTCCGCCTCCAACAGTCAAAGGAACAAAACATTCTGAAGATATATCTTTAATGATTTCATAGTCCGGTTCTCTTTTTTCATTACTAGCGGCTATATCAAGCAAAACGAGTTCGTCAACTTCTCTTCTATTGTATATTTTAATTAGAGGAAGTAAAGTTCCTACGACACGCCAGCTATTAAATGATACACCCTTTACTACACTAAAATTATTCATTAGTATAGTTGGTATCACTCTAACTTTAAGCAAAAAATCACTCCTCTATAGACTAACAAAGTTTTTTATTACTTGAAATCCAATACGTTGACTTTTTTCCGGATGAAATTGTACGCCATATATATTCTGATTTTGGACGATAGAAACAAAATCGTTGCAGTAGGGAGTTACTGCAACTTTGTGTTTTTCTTCTATGACATTAAAGTGATAACTGTGAACAAAGTAAAAATCAGACCTATTTGGAACTCCAGCTAGTAAGTTGCTATTATTAATTTTAATAATTTCATTCCATCCCACATGTGGAATTCTTTCCTCTACACGATTCGGTTTAAGTAGGATTGTCTCACCTGGAATTAAACCTAAACCTTCACATTGATGTCCTTCGTATCCCATGTCAGATAAAAGTTGCATACCAAGGCATATTCCTAATAAAGGTATTCGATTAATTACAACTGCTTGATTTATTTCCTCAATCCAACCAAACTTATGAAGGTTTTCCATGCCTTTATAGAAACTCCCAACGCCTGGTAAGATGATATGCGAAGCTATTTTTAAGTCACTAGGGTTATTAGAAATAAATGGATTAGCCCCACACTCTTGTAAAGCTTTAAATACCGAACCTAAGTTTCCCATTCCGTAATCAATAATTACTACATTATTCATTAGTTATCAAACTTCACTTTAGTTAGATTACCGTCTTTATCTTTTACTAGATTGCCATTCCTATCAGTTAAAAACAACTTTTTATTTGTAAAACGATCACATATATTTATAAACTCTTCAATTGTCATATCTAGAGGCTCAAGTATTTCGTTAATAGGTTTGCCAAGATAAGTCCATGGGAACTTTCCATCATGTTTACGTACCAGGGATAATGCATCTTCCCGTGTAAGTCTTCCTCTACGTACATGCAGACATGCAATATCTGTTGCTCTACCAAAGCCAAATTTCAAGTATTTAAAATAATCATGAATTCCAGTCTGGTAATTATCTAAGTTCTCATAATTTACAATAGAACCTTCTACTATCTTATTATAGGTCTCAAAACCATTTGCTTGCGAAATTAAAGCATTTGTATAACCATCCCAAGGCATAAAGTATCCTAGAAATAGTCCCGTTACTCCTACATTACTTAGTTCTTCATCGGTTGGATAATTATAAGGAATTAAATGTTTCTGCTCTATTTCTTCAAGTCCAACTAAATCAGATACACGTAACCCTAATAATCCACCAAATTCCTCTAACCATCTTCTATTTAATACATTGCTTTCACTAGCAGTTGCTGGTCCACCGTATTCATTTTGAGAATTTTCCCCCCAGATAATAAGAGGTATATTAAATTGAACAGCAGCACGAACAGGCATTGTAAAGATACCTACATGCTCTGGCCATGAAATATCTCCAACATGAGTTAAGCCAATTTTGTTTAATTTTGCTCTAACTATAGGGTTTGGCGACATCTCTACAAAGTCAACCCCCAGTTTCTTTATGTTTTCAATATTTCTCTTCCCGATATCACTTAAATCACAAGTTGTAGCATTTACACATAATGGATTCATGCCTAACTCAAGGAGTCTTATAACTTGGTAAGTGCTGTCTTTCCCTCCACTAACAGGTACTATGCAATCCCAATTTGATCCATCCTTTGAGCGATATCGTTCAAGAATATTTAGTAATTCCTGATATCTATCTTCCCAGTTAATCTCTTTTCTACCTTCAAAGCTTCGACAAGCGCTGCATACTCCACTTTCATCGAGCTTTAAATCAGGTTTAGAACTAGGCATTACACAACGTTTACAATATGTTATCATTTTACTCTCCTTAAGATTTAATTTTTGGATAATAGAAACCACGTTATATCATCTTGAGGGAAATTATTATCCTTATGATAAACAAAACCATAATTTACTAAATTTAAATCAGGATACTTATTCATCATTTCTCCAGCAAAATCTCTTTTGAAGAGCTTTTCACTATTACCCCTATAATCAATTTCTACAGGTGAAGGGTTATAATATTCAGCAATACAAATATACTTATTACTCGACTCATACATTAGCTCATATACCAAATTTAGATAATCAGGATTTATATGAATTAACACACCTCTAGTAAAAACAAAATCTCTTTTATAGTCAACTTTATATTCAAGTATGGAATTATGGTATACCTTTGCTCCTCCCCACTTTTTCAATTCCTCAACAGCTTCTGAGTTTATCTCCACTCCTGATAACTCTGCTTCAGGATTTAAATGTTTGAGAGCTTTTAGATTTATACCTATGTTACAGCCAAGTTCAAGAAAAGAACTTACTTTCGAAGTACCATTTAGTATTTTTGTGAACAGTGACATACTACTCGCCAAGACCTTCAAATCTTGGTTACGAAGTATATAGTCATTACCAAACGAGCTTGCCCAGAATAATTCCTGCTCAGTTTTATATTCCACTACATTAACCTCCTAATGTTTCAGCTTAGTTCTTTATATATCAACCTAATTTCATATAAGGTTATCTTCTTTTATGTTAATATATCTTTATTCTTTTGGGTCACCCGAAAATACCATTCCATAATTTTTACTTTATGGTAGAATATAGTAAGTTCCCTTGTTATATTTTATTACTTTCAAATGTAAACATTCAATTCCTAATAATAAACACTAGCTAATTAAAAGTTCACTTTGATAAATTCATCTAGGCTTGTAATTTTTGTCCCACTTATTTTGGCTCCACCTTCAGTTGCATCAAAAAATTCGATATCCTTCTCTTGAGCAATCCTATTCTCTATCCATCTTAAGTAGGAATATAAATTTTTACTAGTATAAACAACTTGATTATTTATATCCTTAATTGGCCTTAATGATTTTCTATTCTGTATTTCTTGAAAAAAATAGGTATCTTTCGCATGTGATTTTTCATCAGTAAAGGCTAAATCTTGTCCAACAAAGATAATTGGATTAGCGTTTAAATTTATTGCAATATCGAGTGCCGCTGTCGCAACTGAACCACCTGTGGAAATAGTTTTATATCCCTTTTTTCTAGCAAACTCTTCAGCTAATGGGAAGCCTGTCTGAAATGCAACAAATTTGGTTCCTTTATAATTTTTCAAGATATTCTTGTTACAAGTAGAAAGCACAATTATTGGAATGTCTATTTCAATACCTTCTAGCTGATTACAAACCAATTCTTCAGGATCAGTGATGACAATTAGGTCTGGCAAGACTCCAACCTGAAGTAATGGCTTTACCGCAGTACCTACAGCTAGTATTATTGATTTTCCTTTAACATTGATAAGTTCTCTTTTGTTTTTGTCTAATGACGGTCCAGCAGACACTATAAAATATGGAAGGCCCTTATAATTAATACCTAGTTCTTCAAAACTACCATGAAAGTTGTTAATATTTTCACTAAAGTTGGATGTCATTAAGTCAGACGTTCTATTGATAGAATTTGACCTTATTCTATACTCCTCGAACAAGTATCGAATTTCTCTGTATATCTCTGGTATAACCTGTACAGAAGGCAGGTGTAGGACTAGCTTTGAGTTTTTAATTTTTAACAGACTATTTATTTCACGTACGAATTGATACGGATTGCTATTATATATAATACTTACATTTTTATTTGCCGCAATGCTACTTAAATCAATATTGTTAAGTGCTGCATGAATAATGTCTTCATTGCTTTCTATGATGTATACTTTAATGCTGCTATCTATATTTAAAAGTGCCTCTATATGATAAAGCAACCCTAGTCCATATACTATATAAGTACGAATATCGGATTTATAGTTTGCTTCCGCAAAGACACTTGCTTCATTCATTGGGTTATATTGACTATGGATAAAGATAGTTTTATCGTTTTGTTTTAGTTTAACTGTTGGTAAACCAGTTTTTGTTGGGAGAATTTCATACCTTTCTCCATCACCACCATGACCAAATAGTTGTTTAAAGGTATTAAACGTTTCGGGCATGTGCTCTTTTAATAATTTTTTATTTAAATCTAATAACATTGTGATACTTTCCTATGCTTTCTAACCAATTATTTAAACTTTCTAATAGCTCATACTCCAACAAGTCAGCTATTAATACAAAATCTTGATTTTCTAAAGTAGATACTAACTCTATTAATATATTATTTATCTTTGCTTTTTCAAATATTAAACCGAATTCCCTTAAGATACCCTCAAGATGAGATATTATATCAATACACCACTTTACTCCATCTATTGCTTGATCAAACAAGTTGAGAGCTTGGTGTTCATCCTGTTTTTTAAAACCAATAATTATTTGCTCCATTGCCGGTATTAACTTCTGATTATAATTAATATACTCTTGACAAACTTCTTCAATATTTATTGACATAAAAATCCCTCCGAATAAGTCGTAGTTAATCCACTTCTCTAAGAGCAGCGTCTGCAGTTTCTATTGACTTATGAATATACAAATACTGTTTTATTAAACCTTCCAACAGCACATTTCGCTTTTCCTGAATATCTTCAATAGTATTTATTTTATTATGGACACCAGTAGTTATTGTAGTAATATATTGATTACCTGTATGGATAATTAATTCTTTATACGAATTATTACTTTCCAATTCTTCTGTTAATAGTTCAATTTCTCTATACTTTCTAGAGAAATTCTTTTTATCTTTAGCATTAAATAATTTATAAGTCTTATCTATCCTTTTTTTCGATAATTTCTTACATATATTCAGGTCTGTAGTTGTGTCTAAAATAAATTGGTTAAATTTTTCCAGGTTTATGTCTGAAGAAATGTTATATCCTTTTTTTAACAAATCATCCATATTATATTCTCTAGTACAGTATTTCTGTAACGCATAATTAAGAGAGATGTTAGGTATACCTTTTATCGGGGTTCCACCTTCTGTACAGTTGTAAATCCCTTCATCCTTGTTAAAGAAACCAACATAGTCTTCAAACCAATTCTTCATTAAAAGAAGGTCACTCTTCGTATAAATTTCATCACCATGAATGTCTTTTACCACTATAAATTCATTAGTATCTTCTACTTCTAGTTCAGCCATCATTTCTGGATCATCACCGTGGATATTGCCTTTAGCATACCTATAATTTCCGGTGTAGGCTAGATCTTGACCAACTAGTATCACAGCAGATGGGTTAAGCCAATAAACAAGATCAAGCGTAATATTGGCTACAGAAGGACCAGCTCTAAAAACAGGAACATCAGAGTAAAACTTATTATAAAACGGATATTCACATGCGATATTCATCCAAAATTGCTTTCCTTTATAGACATCCAACGCTCTATGGTGAACTATATTACTATATATAAAAATAGGTTTAGTACTTTTAACTTTTTCAAATATGCGAGCCTCAGGTGCACTACCATCAACACCAACAATGAAGTGAGGTATCACGCCGTTTTTCTCTAGGATATTAATTGAAGAACCTACTGCTATAATTAAGGATTTGTTGTAAGCACCTTTTAATAGATGTACATTTTTCTCTAATGATGGACCAGCAGAAACAATAATTACTGGCTTTCCGCTAAAAATATTCTTTAAATGTCCTACGGAAGGGTTAGTGCCTAAATACTTTAAATTTTTAATAGTATTATAGAGCCACGTTTGTGAAAAAACTATCTCAGTACCAATATTTCCTCTTTTACTTAATATCTGTTTAGATAAATTATCTTTAACATCCCTAATGTACTCAGCAAACATTCTATTATGAAATGATAATTGTTTTATATATAGGCTCTTTATCTTATTTTCGTTTATAAAACTATCTACTATTGTACCTACAATGTATGGTGGTAAGTCCACTAAAAAAACGATAAGCTCATCCTTAAGATATTCCGTAAAGTCTTGTACTTGCAAGGCCTCGTTA
Source organism: Anaerobacillus alkaliphilus (assembly GCF_004116265.1). Taxonomy (NCBI): domain Bacteria; kingdom Bacillati; phylum Bacillota; class Bacilli; order Caryophanales; family Bacillaceae; genus Anaerobacillus; species Anaerobacillus alkaliphilus. The sequence goes on from NZ_QOUX01000026.1 coordinate 191,564, forward strand.
AATATCTCTAAAGAAGGTTCAATGACAATTAACTTTTTGTCTTGAAACTTCTGTCTGAGGATTGGTAGATAATAGCCAAGTCCCAATCCAAATATCAGTATTGTATCTTCGTTATTCAATGAAAATGATTCAACGAAACTTCCAGCTTCACGTTGTGGGTTATAACTACTATGGACAAACAATCCAGATTTATTTTGTAAAGTATAACCACCGAATTTACTTTGCACACGTGTAAAATCGTTTACATTAGCCAAATGCTTAGTAATCCTAACCTTTAAATCTGGGTAATATTTAGTCATAGCCTCTAGATTAACATCTAACATAATAATTTCCCCTGTAAAAGTATTTTAAAAAAAGTCGACACAAAGCGTCGACTTTTTAGTCAATAAAGTAATTAATTATCTTAATAATTGAAGCACAGCTTGAGGCTGTTGGTTAGCTTGTGCAAGCATTGCTTGTGATGCTTGATTAAGAATGTTAGAACGTGTAAATTCCATCATTTCTTTCGCCATATCTACGTCACGGATACGTGATTCAGATGCTTGAATATTTTCAGAAGCATTATCAAGGTTTTTGATTGTATGCTCTAAGCGATTTTGATTAGCCCCTAACTTCGAACGCTCTGAAGATACAGTTTTAATCGCCGCATCAACTAATGCAATCGCAGATCCAGCAGCAGTATGTGTACCTACTGAAAGTGCATTTACAGAAAGAGCGCTAGCTCCCATATTAGAGATTGATACCGTCATGTTCACTGACTGATCAGCACCAATTTGTAAATTCTTTCCACTAAAGCTACCATTTAAAAGTTTTTGTTCATTGAATGTAGTTGAAGTAGAAATACGATCAATTTCCGCTACTAATTGAGTTAACTCATCATTAATCGCTGTTCTGTCAGCTGATACATTAGTATCGTTGGCAGCTTGAACTGTTAATTCGCGCATACGTTGTAGGATAGCATGTGTTTCATTTAATGCACCCTCAGCTGTTTGAATTAGTGAAATTCCATCTTGTGCGTTACGAGATGCTTGATCCAACCCACGTACTTGAGCACGCATTTTTTCAGAGATTGAAAGACCAGCTGCATCGTCACCAGCACGGTTAATACGAAGACCTGAAGATAGCTTCTCCATTGAATTTCCAGCTGAATTAATGTTCATTCCCATTTGACGGTGAGCATTCATTGCATTTAAGTTATTATTGATAATCATAATAAAATTCCTCCTTGAATTTGGTTGTTGTCCGCCCACATCCTTGTGGTTGGAAATACTTTAAACAAGAATGAGAGATAAGTCGGCCGCCTTTTTTCTCATTTTTGTTTTACATACTTTATATCGGAGGATTTTTTTGATTGTTTAATAGTTTTTTGAAAAAATTATATTTTTTGTAGAAATAAAGAGAACAGCCGTTATGTTAAAGGCTGTTCTCCCTATTTCTTAAAGCTCCCTGTCAACTGCTTTAATAAGTCAACAGCAGCTACTGATGCCTTGCTATTTTCTTCTTGTATCGCTAAGTAGATCTCTTTTCTCTGAATTTCAACAGATCGTGGTGCATTTATTCCAAGCTTAATTTGATCTCCCTCAACTGCTAGTACGGTAATCTCGATATTATCTCCAATCATAATTGATTGATCCTTTTTCCTTGAAAGAACAAGCATAGATTACCCCTCCTTACCAACAGCTTGTAGCATTAATAAGTGTTTAGTATGATAGTTCACATCATTTAAGGAAATTTGTTTTGCTTTATTAATTTTAGTATTGATAATAACAGGTCCTTGAAGATTCACCGTTGTATTTGTAAACGGCTCTTTTACAGTTAAGATAGTGTAAATTAATACGTCAGCCTCTTTTTCTATTTCTAGTGAATCAACCGTCGAGTCGGTTAGCTTTACTTGATAGTCCGGAAAAAACTCAAAAGGTGAAACAACAACAAAACCAAGTTCTGGTGTTTTCACTGACTGTAAAATTAGAAAAGGTGTTGTTTCATCAAAGGGTAGCACTACGAATTGCTTTTCCTCTAAAAAACTCGGTATACCACTCTCAAAATGAAGAATGGTTTCTTCCTGTATTTCTACTTCCCCTAAATATTTTGTCTCAATTTTCATTTGATCACCACTTTACATTATTTCATATTGCTATTGTAATGCAGATGCTTGTCTTTTTAAACATACTTATGGAAAAAGCCTCGATCTGTATGATCGAAGCTACAATTGTTGATTAACGTTAATACCTACTGCCTGAAAGGAAATACTCTGCTTTTGCTTGAGATAAACGTCGGTCTGCCATTTGCGGTGGCTGATCTCTGTTTCCCTCGGATTAGCGTTTGTCGTGACATTCCCACCAGAGAACCTGATGTTTAAATTCGCTGGCTGATAGTTAGTTTTCACAGAAAAAGGCCTTGGCATTTGCGCGATAGTTGCTTGTTTTTCTGTGAAGAGAATGCTGTCTATCTTGGCCAGGTGCGCAAAGATATCGCCACCGCTGCCGTTTTCGATTCGCATCATTTGATCGCCTTCTCTGGCATACTTAGCGGTTACCTGAGCAGCATTACTTCTTCCCTTTGCAGCAAATTCTTCATTCAAACGGTAGACGTGCTTAAGGTTAGCAGAAGCAAAGGCTTCCCGTTGGTTAATTGTTAGCCTGGCTGGCGTTGTTTGAATGTCAATTGCTGCATGCTCCTGCCTTATCGTAATATCTGCATGTCCTCGACTAATATGAAGATGGGGGCGCTGTGACTGCACACCAATTTGAGCGTTTGTTGAACGGATTTGAATTGATGGTAATTGCAACGGGTAGCTCCCCCTTACTTTATTTTTAACGTAAAAAGTCCATTAATGTCGGTTGAATAATTCTTGCTCCTGCTGCTAATGCTGCACGATGAACACTTTCTTGTGTCGTAAGATCGATAATAACCTTCTCAAAGTCAGCGTCTTCATTATTGGACATAATTCGTTTCGCAATAATCTCTTGTTCCCAAACACGGTTTTCTATCATTTCGATTCGGTTAAATCTTGCCCCTTGTTCTGCGCGTTCGTTGACGACGTTATCAATATGTCCAGCAACAACATCGATTAATGCAGAGATATCAGCTGATGACGTTGTTGGGTTGGATAATGCTTGTTCAATTTTAATTAAATCACTAAATAGTTTGTCTGTAAAAACAGTCGTTGGGTTTATATTTACTGGAACATAGACACCTTTTAGTAACTCAATGTTAACATTCTGGTCATTCGTAGAAACAGCATTTTCTAGCGACGGTACTTCACCTTCAGCTAAAGCCTGTTCTTGTGCAGCTCTGATTGCTGCCTCATTTACAGGTGGATTAATCGTATCTGTTCCATTAAAAATGAATTTGTTATTAATTTTCGTATTAGCAAGACCTACTAGGTGATCACGGAGCTGACTGACTTCTTTACGGATATTCTCACGCTGATCGGCTGTATAAGAGTCATTGGCTGCCTGAACCGTAAGTTCACGAACACGGTGTAGTGTTTGTGTCACTTTATCAAGTGTTGCATCTGTCGTTTCCATCCAATTATACGTTTCTGATAAATTACGTTTAAACTGCTCCATTTCAGCCACTTGGGTACGATAGCGCATTCCGTTCATCGCTACCACTGGATCTTGAGAAGCACGTGTAATTTTCTTCCCTGTTGATAATTGATCTTGGATTTGACCCATTCTCTGATAATTGCTAGAGATATGTCGTAATGTATTATTGGCAAGCATCATCTGCGTTGTTCTCATTGGTTCACCTGCTTATTAAAATGTAGAATGCAAAATTTAGAATGTAGAATGTAAAAGCATTCCTTCGAAGCTACTGCCTCGAAAATTCATAATTCATAATTCATAATTGACAATTGGTTATTATCTACCAGCGACGCCCATGCCGTTGATAATTCGGTCTAGCATTTCGTCAACGATGGTAATGGATCTGGCTGCGGCATTGTATGCATGTTGAAACTGGATTAGGTTTGTCATTTCTTCATCTAAAGAAACACCTTTAATACTTTCGCGTCGTTGGTCAACAGAAATACGCAATGTATCCGTTGTCCGTACCATACGCGCGGCTTCGTTTGTGTCAACGGCCATTTGTCCAATCACTCCTTGATAGAAGCTTTGAACAGTTGTTGTTGTTCCACCAAAATCAAGGAAGGAATCTTTGACAGTGGCTAAGGCTAGGGCATTCGCACCATCACCCGAAAACCCTCTTAGTGACGCAGCGATATTGTTTAAGCCACCAAGCATAATATCATCGGAAACTCTTAAATGAAAGGCAGCACCTTTCACTTGATCAACTGTAGGGTTAATTCCGTCGAACGAGAAAAAGTTAATTGGATTGCCTTTTTCCCCGTTTTGAACATCGTTTAAATTCCAGCCTTCTCCGTGAACTCTATTAAACTCTTGAACAAACGTATAAACCATTTGGTCAAGATCTCTCAGCATTTTTGGATAAATCCCTTTTTCTACGCCGTTTTTTTCAAGATAGCCATGAGCTTCAATATCCGCTTTCAGTTTTCCAACAGCATGGAAATCTTCAAAGCTTAATGTTTGATGGTTACCTGGTGCCTTTGGATCAAAGCCTACCGGCCCAAATTTCACCGTATCAACAAGCCCTGTTTCCTCGTCATAGGAAATCGCCAATTCATTGTTTGTTAGTCTATGACCGTCAACTAAGGTAATCCCTAAATCACGGCCATGATCATCAAGTAGCTTAACGGTGTATTTACCTTCTGCGATTTCGCTAGCAATTCCACCACTTCTAACTGGCTCAACTTTAATATTTACAAGCTGTGATAAGCGATCTAGTAAGTTATCTCTTTGGTCGTATAAATCATTTGGTAGATATCCGTGCGGTTCTACCTTTGCAATCTGAAGGTTTATAGCATTTAATTGACTAGTAATCGAGTTAATTTCTTTTACTGAAACATCAATCTGCTTTTGTAAATCACGCTGTATAGCCATTAGCGATTGGGATGTATAGTTGAAGGTTTCAGCTAAAGCTACGCCACGTTGACGGACGACCGAACGAGCCCCCGAGTCTTCTGGATGAACAGAAAGATCTTGGAGAGATGTCCAAAAACGATCTAAGGCATTAGAAAGTCCATTTTCGCTCGGCTCATTCACAATATCCTCCATTTTTTGAAGAGCTGTATGTCTAGTATCCCAATATCCGAACTTACTAGTTTCAGAGCGATATTGCATATCTAGGAATCCTTCACGAACTCTTTGAATGGAACCGGCCTGTACACCTGTACCGATTTGTCCTGGAACCGCTGGGCGGTCCATTCCGCCTCCTGGCCAAGGTGTTGTTGTTGTTAAATTGACTCGTTGTCTTGAAAATCCTGGTGTATTGGCATTTGCTATATTATGACCGGTCGTTTGTAACGCCGTTTGACTTGTATAGAGGGCTCGTCTTGCTGTTTCTAAGCCATGAAATGTCGAACGCATGGTTGTTCCTCCGTTTCTTTCTCCACCGATGTAAGTTGTATCTTATGCTTTTGAATCAAAGAGTGAGCGACCTTCTGGTTCATCATCCTCTTTATTAGGGCGGCCATAATTCCCTGTTTCTGCCTGTGGTTTGATCATATCAAGGGATAAGTTCACAAAACGTAACGAATCATGAATGAGCTTTTGATTAAGATCATTCTTTTCTTTTAAACTTTTTATTACGTCGAGAAGTCTTTGTTGTAAGGTGGCTAAGAGATGTTTTTCTTCAGCTGTTACATAAGAGAGAAGCTCAGTTAACGTTCCGTTTTCTGTTACAAATCCCTTTTCCCGTTGATACGAGCGGACATGCCTTACTCGCTCTTGTTCAAGCTGCTGCAAGAGTTTGACTTGGACTACTTCTTTTTGCAATAACGACTGTAAGTGAGAGATGTCTCCCTTTTTAATTGCTTCTGTTTTTTCACCTGCAAGCTTGTCGAGAATTTCATGAACTTGCACGAGCTTTTCCATTGCTGTTACTATTCCTTGGGCAGACACCTTTTTCACCTCCGTCTTATCTTTCGTTCCAATAATCATAGAACTTTCTGGCAACGTCTTCAGCATTTACTTTGTATTCACCAGCATTCACTTGAGCTTTTAGAGCTTCAATACGTTCTTTACGTTCTGTAGAAATGCGCGTTTCCTGCTGCATTATTTTTGCTTCATTAGAGATTTGTAATTGGTCTCGTTTTTGAGAGACATCAGCTTTCGGTTGTTGTTTACCGACTTGTTTTCTGTACACATTTTGAATTTGTGAGTAAGGATTGATTTTCATGTTCTCACCTCGTTTAGGTAGTATCATATTCTTAATATCGTCACTATTTCTTTAATTGTTTAGTGGAAATCCTTTTATAGGTAAAAAAAGTTAAAAGGACCGCTAGCAAAGCTAACGGTTATTTTAATCTATCTTTTAATGAATGATACGTTGTAAATTTCTTGTTTTCATCAGCACGTTTTCGAGCTTGGAAATCCTTTTCACGCTCAGACCTGGCTACACCTGTTGTGATATTCTCTTTACAACTACTACAAATACGCCCTTCTCTTATCATCTTTCCACAAGACTCACACGGGTATGCAAGATTTGGAAAGCTTGCTAAGTGAATACGTCCCTGGCGGATAAATTTATAAATATATAATTTATCAACACCTGTAGCTTCTTCTACTTCAATAATCGAAGCCATTCTGTTATCTTTTTTTCGAACAAATTGATGGACTGTCTGATAGTCCTCTTCTTCTTTTTTATAACAATCGGTACATACATCGCGTAAATTTTTCACAAAAATTTTATTACAGCGTGGACAATTTAGAATGTCTGCCATCGTATTTCCCCCTCTATTACTACTCTCATTTAGTATATCGGCAGGAAAGATGATTTCATTTAGCGTTACCCTCTAGCTACCGTAACTGAAAACACTTTTTTCGCACCATGTTCTTTTAAAATCTTAGCGGCTGAGTAGAGGGTAGCTCCGGTAGTGTAAATATCGTCGACCAGAAGAATTGTTTTGTTTGTTACGTCTACGGAACTGATATGAAAAAGTTCTTTTTGCTCGAGTCGTTCACTTCGGGTTTTCTTGCTTTGTTTGGTTGAGTTAATTGGTTTCACTAAAGCCTCTACGATAGGATACTGTAGTCCCTCGGTAAGTAACTTAGCTTGGTTAAAGCCTCGTTCGTAGCTTCTTTCATAGCTTAATGGAATGGGTACGATGAAGTCAAACGGCTCAAGTTGTTTGATGAGCTTTTTGAGCTGCGGAGTGAATAGTTTCGATAACTCTGCATCACCACGGAATTTCCACTTGGAGATGACTTCTTGTAAAAAATCATTGTAGACGTACAGTGAGCGATTTTTTGTTAATGGACCATCTCCCCAACGAACGCAGTCGGTGCAGAGGTTCTCTTGTCGATACTGGGGTTCTAGGTGGTTAAATGGTCGTCCACATTTATCGCAGAGTGGACCTTGGATTTCTTCTAGCCTTTTGCTGCACTGGGGGCAAAGATAGGTTTTTGTTGTGATCCCAAATAGATATTGCCAATTCGTTTTTGGCACAAAGGAACTGTGACACCATAGGCAGTGCATCTTAAAAGCCTCCTAGTTTATTCATTTTTTCAATATGGTCGATGGCATCTAACATCGCTTCTGTTTTGCCGTAATGGAAAAAGACAATGTCGCCTGTTGGGAATTCGGTACTGCGACCGACTCGACCGGAGATTTGGACAAGAGCACTCTCGGTAAAGACGTCATCGTCAGCACCATAGACTGCGACAGCTACGTTCAGGACGGTCACCCCTCGCTCGAGAATGGTTGTTGTTACTAAAATTTGAATTTCTTTTGCCCGGAACTTTTGGACCTTTTCGCGGCGGTTTGGATCTTCGGAGTGAACGCCTTCTAATGATGAAAATTGCTTTTGGAGGAGTGGGACAAGCTGGTTGAGGACAGCGACAGATGGGACGAACAGAAAGGTTTGCTGGCTTCCTCGTTGCTTTAGCCAGTGAAGGACTACTTTTAGGATTTGTTGTTTTTTAAGAAGCTTGCGCCAGTTGCCTGACCATTGGATTGTTGGAACGGGCAATGGAAAGCCGTGGAAACGTTTTGGGATTTTGACGATGTCGATGTATTTTGCTTTTTGAAGCTTTTTATCCGGGGTCGCGGTAAGTAGGATCGTTGTTCCCTCTGGCTTGGCTGCGTTGTTGGCAGCATATTTTAACATCGGATCAAAGGAAAATGGGAAGGCGTCGACTTCATCGATGACGACAAAATCAAAGTGGTGATAGTAACGGAGAAGTTGGTGTGTGGTCGCAATGACTAGCTGACCTTCTTTGCCACGGTCTTCACTTCCTCCATATAAGGAGAGAACAGATATTTTCGGGAAAACGGCTTTAATCCGCGGTGTTAACTCATGAACAACATCACTTCTTGGCGTGGCGATTAAGACAGTTTGTCCAAGTTCAATGGCTTTGTTAATGCCTTCAAAGAGGATCTCGGTTTTCCCTGCACCACAGACTGCCCAGATTAGGAGTTTTTTCGGTAAACCTACCGCGCCGACGATTTTGTTGGAAGCATGTTTCTGACCTTCTGAGAGGGTTCCTTCCCAGTGAAGAGCCCGTTCTCTCTTATCGTAGTGGATGGGAGGACCAACCCAGGTAACTAAAGGTGAACACTCCGAAACCTTGCCCATGGTGATACAGTGACGACAGTATGTGCAGGTTCGATTACATCTGGAACATTCGTGAGAAGCAAATAAATGGTTTTGTGAATTGCCGCAGCGGGTACAGGTAGTATTGGTAATTCCTTTATGGTAGGTGAGATAACCATTTTGATAATGTTCATGGATGATTTCGATCGGAAAAGGAATTTCTTGAAGGAGAAGCTTTCGTCCGGTGAGAGTCTGTTGCAGAGGTTTTGAGAATTGATAGTTTGGATTAAGTGGTGGTTTTTGAAAATCAGGGAGACAACTTATAGCGGTCCCGCACTGCGGGTCAGGTTCAAGAAAGTGATCGTTCATTGTAAATCTCAATAAAATCACCTCATATAAAATTGTGTAGAATATAAAACCCGAATTCTACAATCCAGGTTTCACATTCTACACTCTACATTCTACATTTTGCATTTTGCATTCTACACTCTGCATTCTACACTCTGCATTCTACATTCTACATTCTACATCTTGCATTCTGCATTTTTTCACAATTCATAATTCATAATTCATAATTGATAATTCTACTTAAGGTACCAGCCAATCCCAATGCTACCTTCACCTAGGTGGGTACCAATCACCGGACCAAAGTAGCTAATCATGATGTTTGCATGAGGATATTCTGACTGTAGTTGGGCCTGAATTTTTTCAGCTTCCTCTTCACAGTTCCCATGAATCACAACAATCTGAATTGGTTCACCTGTTTTTGCATCTTCATCAAGAAGACCAAAAATACGGTTAAGTGCTTTTTTCGACGTACGGACTTTTTCAAACGGGACAATTTTCCCTTCGACAAAGTGAAGGACAGGCTTAATTTGGAGAAGACTACCGATAAATGCTTGCGCACCGCTTAAGCGACCGCCACGATGAAGGTGGCTTAAGTCATCTGCCATAAAGTAGGCTTTAACTTTCGTTTTCATTTCATTTAGGCGTGCAATGATTTCTTCTGACGCCTTACCTTCGTTGGCAAGTTTTACTGCCTCTAGGACATAAAATCCTTGTGGCATACAGCTAATTTCAGAGTCAAACGCAGTAACTTTAATTCCTTCAACCATGCTTGCAGCTGCGACAGCAGATTGATAGGTCCCACTAATTTTGCTAGAAAGATGGATAGAAATGATTTCTGTATAGCCTTCACTTGCTAGTCTTTCAAACTCCGCAGCAAACTCGCCGATTGGTGGCTGAGATGTTGTTGGTAGATTTTCAATTCGTTTAATCATTTCATAGAAATCAGCTGTGGTGATTTCTACTTCTTCTTTGTATGACTCATTTCCAAATATAACATTCAATGGCACCATCGTAATTCCTAGTTCGTCCCTTTGTTGCTTAGGTATGTAGGCCGTACTATCTGTTACAACTGCTATCTTCGTCATTGTCTTCCTCACTTTATCTTCAAATATTTTTAAGAAAAGCTTGTACAGAGTTGTACAAGCTTAATTTGATGTATTCAATCAATTATATAGTACCAATAACCTAGTAGACTGTCCATCATTTACGCCTTACAAAAACAGGCATGATCCGACAATCTATCTCACCATTACCCAACCGTTCTTAATCGCTTCTACAACGGCTTGCGTACGGTCGTTTACGTTCATTTTTTGTAAGATATTACTTACATGGTTCTTAACTGTTTTTTCACTAATAAATAAAATTTCACCGATCGAGCGATTGCTTTTTCCATCGGTCATTAATTGCAAGACTTCACATTCGCGTCTTGTTAAAATATGTAATGGACGACGGTATTCTACTTCTCGAAAACCAATTTCCACATCATTTGCCGGCTCGCACGCTAATCGGCGATATTCGTTAATTAAGTTATGAGTCACCTTTGGATGGATGTAAGCTCCGCCGTCAGCAACAACTCTCACTGCTTCAATTAATGAATCAGCATCCATTTCTTTTAATAAGTAACCGGAAGCTCCTGTTTTTAATACATGTGTCACGTATGACTCGTCATCGTGAATTGATAATATCAGCACTTTGATGTCTGGGTACAATTCAATAAGTCGACGTGTTGCCTCTACCCCGTTCACCTTCGGCATATTGATATCCATTAATATAACATCAGGATGAAATTGTTCAACAAGGTCAATTGCTTTTGAACCGTCGTCACCCTCTGCGACAATTTCAAAATTATTTTCCATCGCCAGGATACGTTTTACTCCTTCACGAAAAAGCTGATGGTCATCAATAATTACTATTTTGATAATCTTTTCTTGAGTATCGTACATTCTAATTACCTCCTCGTGTTATGTATGAATTGGAACAGCTAGTATAATCAACGTACCTCTGTTTATCTTTGAGTCGATGGTCATTTCACCTTTCAGCATATTGACACGCTCTTTCATCCCCAATAATCCAAAAGCACCTTCTTTTTTCTCGGATTGATCAAAGCCTTTTCCATCATCTTTAATAATGACAATTACTTTCGTAGCCTTTATTTCCATTTTGACTTGAACCTGTTTAGGTTTTGCATGCTTGTGAGCATTTTGTACTGCCTCTTGGACAAAACGGAAGATCGCTATTTCCAGTGCAGCAGGTAAACGCTCTTCTTTTCCTATGGTTTTAAAACTAACTGCCATACCTGTGTGTTCTTGAAAGTTTTTTAGATATTTTGCTAATGTTGGGATTAAGCCGAGATCATCTAAAGCCATTGGTCGCAAATCATAAATAATACGTCTTACTTCCGATAGTGAATTCTTGACCATTCCCCGTAAATCACGAATTTCCTTAAGTGCATCATCAATACCTTTTTCACGGTAGATGCGTTCGACTAACTCTGAACGTAACAAGACATTTGCCATCATTTGTGCGGGGCCATCATGAATTTCTCGCGACACGCGTTTTCGCTCTTCTTCTTGTGCTTCAATGATTTTTAAGCCAAACTCTTGAAGCTCTTTTGCATCTTCTAAGATAGTCGTGACTTCTTGAAGGTCACTAGTTAAGTAATTAATGACAACGGAGATTTGCCCAACAAGCTTTTCAGCTTTCTGAATGGTTTCTTGAATAGCAACAAGCCTACGCTCGATCGAATCACGTCGTTCACGAAGCTGCTTTTCTTCCTGCCGCAATAATGCCAGTTTGACTTGGAAGTCATTAGCTTGCTCATAGGCATTTCGAACCTCTTCATCGGTAAACTTCACAAAGTTCTTACTAACCTCGGCTAAGCGGTTGCGAGCAAAACGAGCATGGATCTCTGTCCGGTCCGTATTTTCAATAACAGACGCTACTTTCATTTGCACTTGAGCCAATTCCAGTTGTAATTGTGAAAATTCACCTCTTGATTGCTCAGTTATATCAAAAACCTGCTCTTTACTAGAACTAACAGTTTCGAGCATCTTCTTCAAAATATCATCTAGTTGTGTTTTATTCGCCATATTAGTCCCTCACTTTAAATGTACAGAACTATCTCACTAGAAAATAGAAACTATGTACCTAATATTTATATAGGTAATGTTTACTACTTATCACTAGCTAAACATAGTTAATCAAAATACAAAAGTATTAACGGTAAATTTGTCGCTGGTAAAATATGCTTGTAAGCCTTTGTTTTAGCCGTTCTAAGCTAAATTCTATAATTCCTATTCTATCATATAACAGCTACGTAGATGTTGAGAAAATAGCATTTTTCCAACAACAAATGTTAAAATACATGTACTATCATTTGGTGCCTGGCACCCTTCGTGGACATATTTCGCTAGTAGTACACCTCACGCGGACGTGGTGTCCTCTGGTGGTGGAATTGTCCTTTTATGGTGCCAGGTACCATCCAAAGAGGTGTTTTTGTTGCTTTCATCATATTTTACAGTTAAAGGGTATGGCGAACATGAGATTGTCATTCAAAAATCTAGATTTATTACCTACGTGGATCGGGTGACAACCGAAGCTGATGCCCAAGCGTTCATAGAGAAAATTAAGAAAAAACATTGGGATGCTAATCACAATTGTTCGGCTTATATGATTGGTGAAAACGATCTTATTCAAAAGGCCAATGATGATGGCGAGCCTAGCGGAACTGCTGGTGTGCCAATACTTGAGGTGTTAAAGAAGCGCGGCTTAAAGGATACAGTTGTTGTCGTGACTCGATATTTCGGTGGGATAAAATTAGGTGCTGGCGGGTTAATTCGCGCGTATGGCAGCTCCACAAGCGAAGGGTTAAACGCCACTGGAATAGTTGAACGGAAGCTCATGCAAATTTTTCATACGAAGGTTGATTACACTTGGCTCGGGAAATTGGAAAATGAGTTGCGGGATTCACGTTATCTCATTAAGGAGATTAATTACTTAGATAATGTGGAGATTGTCACCTATGTAACTAGTGGCGAAGAAGATGCTTTCCGTAGTTGGATTACTGATTTGACAAATGGTCAAGCTGAGATTGTGTTAGGCGATCAGGAGTATTTGGAGCAGGATGTTTAGGTCGAACCGTACACATTGGGGATTAGTGTGTACGTTTTTTTGTGGACTACTCTTTTGATACTGAGTCTAGAAGCTGATGCCCGTCGCTTTGTCTTAACCTCTTGCTCCTAGTTATACATTAAGAGGACATACATTCCGTTATTTTCCGGAAAAATGCCCTTTTTAAAATTTCGCGGCCACCAAGGTGTCCTCATGACGACTTGTAGGACGCAGCCCCTTAGTTATACCTAGTGGTCACACAAAATCATTCGTCCCCCACGTCCTCCACTTCTTTTCAACCATTCAAAAAATTTACATTTACACATCGGTTCCCACAATATAAAATAGGTTAGATGTCAAAATGAAACTTTCATTCTACAAATCTCGTCTAATTATGATATGGTAGTTTCTTAGAGAAAAAGGAGTGTATACATCATGGCTCTTACTAGAAGTGAGAAGAAAAAAGAAAAACGCAGAAAAAGTGGAACATATAAATTTTTAAAAACGACAGGGTTAATCCTTGTCACATTAATGGTTTTAATTGGTGGAGCTTTCGGTTACTTTGTAATGAAAGCAGCAGACGTTACGACTAGTGCTCAAACGAGTCTTGAGCGCGGTGATCGTTCTGAGAAACGACTTGTTCCTGTTAACCCAAGCAAAGATAATATATCCGTTCTTTTCCTTGGGCTAGACGATCGTGACGGTGGCTTGAAAGGCCGTACAGATGCTTTACTGCTAGCTACGTTTAACAAAAAAGAAAATTCGGTGAAGATGGTCAGTGTTCCACGTGATGCTAGAGTTGAACTCATTGGCCGTGATCGTATGGATAAGATCAATCATGCTCATGCTTTTGGTGGTGTTGATATGACTATTGCGACGGTTGAAAACTTACTTGACCTTCCAGTTGATTATTTTGTAAAACTGAACTTTGATGCTTTTATGGAAATCATTGATGCCTTAGGCGGAATTGAAGTTGAAGTACCATTTGCGTTTACAGAAATGGATAGTAACGACGTTCAAGGAGCTATTTCCATTAAAGAAGGCTTACAGCTTTTAGATGGCGAAGAAGCTTTAGCTTACTCTCGTATGCGTAAGAAAGATCCGCGCGGAGACATTGGTCGTGGCGAAAGACAACAACAGGTGTTAGAAGGAATTATTAAAAAGGGATCATCTCTATCATCCATTAATAAATTCGACGATGTGATGAAAAGCATCGAAAATAACTTAGCAACAAACTTAAGCTTCGGAAATATTTTAAGCCTTCACTCGTATAGCTCTGGCTTACGAAATATTGAGCGACTAACGATTGAAGGAAAGAATGCTTCAATTAAAGGGATTTATTATTACGAATTAATTCCGGAATCAGTAAAAGAAATTTCTACAACATTACGTGAGCATTTAGAAGTCACGAACTAAAACGAAACGACTAGGGATTGGTTTCCCTAGTCGTTTTTTTCTTAATATAACTCATCTCGATAATGATCAAGATAGTATCTGTAAATCCGCTTAAAACGTTGATCGTCTAGCATTTTTAAGAATGTCGCGCCGTCGGTCTGAACATACATAAGATCGTTGTCTGCAAAACTTCCCAAGACTTCCACCTCATAAATCAACTCCTCACCTTCATAAAGTTCAAAAACAACCGTATAAGTTTTTTCTAGATTGTCTTTTAATTCATTGCGAAGCTGTTGTGATGGACCTTTTTGAAAAATAACTTCTATTTTATCTGAATTAATATGGAGTGCTTCAAGTATTTGACGCTCATCTGGATCTATTAGGTAAACAAGATATTGATAATCCTCATATAAAAAATGGTTTAGTACTAAATAGTCAGCCCCAAATGTGTAGTATGTTGCAAAATAATCGTCACGAGGAGCTACTTCGCGGTAGTTCAATTGTTTTTCTGTTAACCAATGAACGAGAGTCTCATTTCCTTCAATTAACTCATCTATTTTATCGGAACTAAAACGATACTCATTTCTTTTTTCTATATTAATTGCAATAGGCAAACTAAGCATATGTCGATTATCAAAAATCGCATTTACACTAGGACGCTCCTCAAACGTATACAATGCAGGATCAGCTAGATACTTCCTTGCTTTTAGTCGAAGCTCCCTCTCGATGATCTCCCCTGGTTCTAACGTATACTCAATATAATTAGCAGAGCACTGTAGCAGGTCATTAATATAATAGTAATATTGAAGCTCTCTAGACACATCGATCTTCGGACCGACTTCACAGTCAGTGTGAGCAGTTAATAGCTTTGTTTGTTTAGAAATATTTTCAATTCTTGAAATCACCACGAGTTTATCGTCAAGATCATAACTCTCTTGATTAATCTCAATTGAAAATTGTATGCCATCCTTTGTCATTTCTTTGTATGTTTTTGGTTGTTGAGAATAATAGACAACGATGACAAATGCAAGCAGCCCTATGATTGTAAGATACTTTTTCATGATACCACCTAATTTAGTATGAATACCTTTATTTTAGCATAGTAACAACTTGCGAAGAATGGAAATAACTCCCATGGCACTATCGCCCACGGGGGTTACTTCTTCCGATTAAAGAAAAACCTTCTTTTTCAGTCGTAACATAAAATTCTAGCAATGGTGAATAAAATGGACCACTTAATCTTTTATTATTCTTAAAAAAAGCTTTATTTGGAAGAAACGCTCTCTCTAATAGAACATTTGCCATTTGTTTTTGGAAAATTTGATACTTACTCGCATTCATATAGTGGACGATTTCATCAACTGCTACATAGGTCTTGTTTTGATATTCGAAGCTACTCACCTTTACCTGATGGCCGTTTAAGGTGATTAGTTGCTGTTTTTTTAGTGCCGTTAGTTTATTTTTATCATAGTAATCTTGCCTAATTTCTTTAGCGCGGCTCATCAATTGTACAGTGTCTAGATAACGCCCATCTCTTTCCCCACGCAAGATTACAGTAATATAGTCATGACCAAGGTGTTTGGCAAAGCTGACAAGAGTATGTCTAGATGCGCTCGTGTAGCCTGTTTTTCCACCGCTAACAACTTCTGAATAGAAAGGTGATCGCGGTATTAGCTGTTGGTTAGTTGCTCTCCATGTTCGTTTGATCTCAGTACCCTCAATGTCTGTAAAATACGCTTCGTATCTTTCTGCACCAACTAATTTTTGAAAAAAATCATACTCCCACGCTTCCTGAGCAATCGTCGCCAGGTCAATTGCGGTTGTGTATTGTTCTTTGTCGTGGTAGCCATGCGGATTTTTAAAATTTGTATTAATGGCACCTAGCTCTTTCGCTTTTTCGTTCATTAATGAGACGAAAGCTTCAACTGAACCGGCAATATGCACGGCAATCGCAGCAGCCGCGTCATTTCCTGAAGGGATCATCATCCCATACAACAGCTGCTCTAATGTTAATATATCTCCAGGCTTAATGTGAGCCTTCGAACTATCCCAAGGTACTTCTTCCGCTTCCACCCCAACCCTGACTAAATCATCGAGATTGCCTCGTTCAAGGGCAATTAGTGCTGTCATGATTTTCGTGGTACTCGCTGGAAAAAGGTGTTCATCTACATTTTTGCCAAACATGATATTTTTGGAAGCGTCTTCAATAACTACGGCAGCCTTTGAATAAATTTCCTCATCAAAGGTAAATAACTCTTCCTGAAAAATCGGTTCCCACCTTATGGATGAAATTCGGAAAATATCAGCCTTTGATGTGTTACTAAGTAAGAGGTGATCGAAAGGAATATAAATATGCTGATGGTCTCTATCGACAAGCGCATTCTCAATTAATACTTCTTTATCACCATCAAAAAAAACTGTCGGTTCCTTCTTAAAGGTTGTAAGCCCCATTGCACTTGTATCTGAAATCATTAGGAAACTTAACATCATTGAGAGTAAGGATATGACCATTATTTTTTTCGAATTCAAGCTGACTGTCACCTCTTTTCAACCCTTTTTATCATGTATATTCGAACTCTACTAAAAATATTAATAGAATCTAAGACTAAGACTTTATGACTAATTATACCTAATAAATAACAAACTGACGATAGGAATAAATATTACATTTTAGAGTCAAAATAGTAGTTTACTAGAAAACACCACGCTAGAATGATCTCTAGCGTGGTGTTTTTAATGGGTAATTGTTATCTGTTGATTACTAGGCCAATAATCAACACGCGCTCCAAGGTTTTCTGATATGAACCGTAGCGGGACAAATGTTCTACCGTTTTTGATCTCGGGAGCTACGTCAATGGTCGTTGCCTTCCCATTCAATCGAACTGTCCTACTGCCCTCTTGTAACTCAATTTTCTTTCCACCATAGTGAATTGTCACGGTTTTTGACTCGGGATCCCAATGAACAGTTGCACCAAGTGTTTCACTAATAAAACGAAGTGGGACAAGCGTCCGTTGATTTTTTAGATAAGGAGCATCACTCAAAACAAGCTTATTCCAATTTACGTATACTTCTTTTTGATTTACGAATAATGAAATATTCGTGCTCGGTCGAAATAAATCGTAGCCAACTCGAACATTTTTACCTTCCAGGAATCGAATCACATCCATCGCTTCACGACTCTTAAGAGGGTTGTCTGTTAGCGAGACTACCTGTAAGTTAGGGAGGTGTTTAAGGGCTTCTAGTTCTGTTACTTGGTTATGCTTTAGAAATAGTACCGAAAGTTCCGGTAAATTTCTTAGAGGGTTGAGATTTTTAATCTGGTTATTTTCTAAATCTACTACATCTAATTTTTGCAGAGTACTTAAAGGGCTTAGGTTTGAAATGTTATTTTTCGATAAGTATAGAGATTGAATACTTTTAACGCCGCTTAGACCTGTAATGTCAGTAAGCTGGCTATCTTTAAGTTCCAAAGTTTGTAGGTTAGATAGTTGTGAAAGTACCTTTAAGTTGGTTACGTTATTACCACTAATCCTCAGTGTAGTTAACTTTTTTAATTCCCCTACCGGAGTAAGATCAAGCTTTGCTCCACTTCCGTTAAAAAGATTTAGCTCCTTAAGGTTGCCAAGCTTGCTTAATGGCGTGAAATCTGTGATTTTGTGACCTGCGATTTCCAAGATTTCTAATGACGTACCTAAGCCAGTAATGTCCTCAACAGGAGCAATAACAGCGAGTGACTTTAGCATCGTCAATGAACGAAAGTCAGTTAGTGCGCGAAGCTTTGGAGCTACAACAGACAATTCTTGAAGCTGTTTTAATTCTTCAATTCCATTTAAGCTTGTAAAATTTGTTGATTTTGTTTTAATGGTTAGTTTTTTTAACTCTGTTGCATGCTTAAGGCTGCTAATGTCGCTAAGCTCATGATAGCCAAGCTGTAGTTCCTCTAATGAAGTAAAATACTGAATACCTTCAAAGTTAGTGATTTTTCCAGGATTAGTATAGTAGTCAGTTAGGTATGTTAGAGTTTCAACGTCCCTTTTGTAGATTGGCCCAGATGGCTTATCGATGAAGACACGTACCATTTTTTCAAAGGCTGGATCTGGAAAATTAATAATGGTTTCCTCACCATGTGCTTGCTGTGGTGCTTGCCAAAGTAATATAAATAATAGTAATGTTACAATTTTTTTCATGTGAACCTCCATGGTTTATTCAAGGCTGTTTTCGCAAAGTTTGTTGCTTTCGTAAAAATCCCAAAAGCCGGATTTTTACACAAATTACTAAGAATTCACCACTAATTTAGTAAGTAATGCTCTTTTCTTACATAATTTATTGGCTGATA